>JAFDXA010000429.1 GCA_018268185.1 Bacteroidota bacterium | reverse complement strand
TCAGGTAAATGCTGTTGTAATAGATATTATAAGTACTGTTTGCTGCAGTAGAAGTTATTGCGATACCTCTGGCAGCTTCAGCAATATTGGCAACAGGTGCTTTCAGATCGCTTATAAAATTATTATGTGCAGTTACAGTTGTTCCACCCTGCAATACGATACCGTTTACAAGAGGAGCCGTATTTCCTGTACTGTTCTGTTCAGCAAGATCAAATATTTTATTCTTGAACACAGTGACTGTAGTGCCTGCAGTTACACTGATACCATTTGCCTGTACAGCTCCTGTTCCGGTGCCGCTGATCGCAGCAATATGATTTTGATTGACTATTCCGGTGCCGGTGCCTGATACAAGTATTGCCTGTAACAACGTCGCATTGCCGGAGGCGGATATTGTATTGATACTGTCACCTGTTATCGTTACAGAAGGTACTGCTGAATTGATACCATATACAGATGACGCATTGCCTGAAGAACTGATGCCTGATATCAGATTAGAAGTAACAATGGCTGTTCCTCCAACTGCATTGGTAAGATTGATACCGGTAATAGAACCGCCACCACTCACCGACGAAGCTACACGATTACCAATATTATTATTTGCAATGTTGCAGGAAGTACTTCCGCCCGCCGCACTGATCATAACCATATTACCTGTTCCGCCGGTGATACCTGCAAAACTGTTACCCGAAATTGTTTTATTCGGAGCAACCGTTGAGGAAGATATCGCCGTAAGCGAACCATTGCTGTTTGTATTGATGGCAGTGAAAGTATTGTTGCTGATATTCTGTGTTGCAGGTGTTGCCGAATTCAAAATATAAGTATGATCCGAAGTTGCGGTAACAGTGTGTGCAAAACGAGTGAAACTGTTTCCATTCACAGAGAGTATAGCTGCGCCACCAGACCCTGTATTCGAAATTCCGGCTACCGTTCCGGATGTAGCAGCGCTGAAACCAATTGCATCCGTTGAAGCATCTCCAAACTGGTTGTTGTTGATGTTGATGGTTGTTGCAACTGCTGCGCTGTTTGTTATACCGGCAAAACCTCCCGTTGTTGCTGTAGAGCTGTTCCCTTTTATAATGTTGTTTGAAATATTGAGAACACCACAAGGAAATGCATTGGCTACAGCTGCTATTGTTGTTCCGGAAGCTGCACCACTCAATATCATACTGATGTTGTTATTGGTTACATTGGTTGTAATTCCGGCTACTGCCGCTGAACCAACCGTATTGGCCAGCCTGATACCTTCTAATGCATCACCTGCACCTGTTGAAGATGATCTCAACTGGATGCTGTTGTTGCTGATGGTATTGGTAAATGTTCCGGATGGCGCTGTTCCTGCATAATCTGTATGAATAGCCCTGAACCCGGCAGCTCCGGCATTTACGGCTGTTGCATTGCTGATACTGTTCCAGCTTATGTTCAGTGCTGTTTGATTGGCTGCATAAATACCCGAAACTGTAGAAACAACTCCAGCAAATGTTGCAGCGCCACTATTAGCTGTATTGCTGCCCCAGTCTGTAATGCTGTTGGCCGTTGCAGATGCAATTCCCCCAATATCATTGGAAGGCGTCATAGCAGCGCCGGCCCCGATCAGTACGATCGGGTTATTCACATTACTGATCGCATTGCTGTATATCTTGTTGGAACCGCCTGATGTATTGGTGATATCTGCGCTGGCACCAACTGCGGCTGCACTGTGCCGTAAGTTGCTATAGATACCGAATGAGTTCGGGTAGTTTTTGTTGAGCGATATACTGTCTGCTTCAATGGTATTGTTGGATGGACCGTTCGAAGTTGTTGCATACAACAAGGCAACACCCCACTCGGTCATGGTATTGGTGGCGCCGGTTGCCGTTACTGTATTACCAGCGTTCTCCTGCAGTGTAAGATTCCTGATCGTTATATAATCTCCACCAATGATCTTGAATACCGCATCATTATTTGATCCTGCAGTTTGCAGCCCGGCCGTAATGATTGGATTATTACCTGCACCAGCCCGTTGGAATGTAATGGTATTTGCCGCGGTACCAGTTGCTGTGATGGCATAGCCTCCTACAGGAGCCGTTTCTGTGTAACCCGGGGCAATATTAAATATAACAGCTCCTGCAATACCCCATGTATTGATATAACTCACAGCACTCGATATCTTATCAAAACTGCCGCAGCCAGTTCCAGGTATCGGGTAAGTGCCCGCAGCCAGTGCTGCCCCGTTGCTGGTTATTACAATCGGGGGTGACAGCGTTGTTATACATCCATTCGTATTGGTGACTGAAATAGTGTATGAACCTGTTACCGATGTAGTATAGGTTGCGCTGGTTGCCCCGGCTACAGGTGATCCGGCCAGGTTCCATTGGTAACCGGTGATGGTACCGCTGCCGGCAGTTGCCGTGGCGGTTAACGTGGTCTGCTGACCTGATCCCGGCAAAAGATTACTACAACTTGCCACCGCACTTACAGCAGGGCTTGCATTCAGACTTAATGTTATAATTGATGATGAAGCCGGGTTTGAAGTAACGCAGCCATAACTGGAAGTCATAATTACCTGCACCGTATTTCCATTCACCGGGCTGGCGAGTGTATAAGTGTTGGATGCCCCGTTCTGCACCGAACTTCCGTTAAGCAGGAAGTCGTATGTTGGAGATGGTCCGCCATTTGTTGGCGTTGCTGTAAATGTTATCGGCTGCCCGGCACATAAAGTGGCTGAATTGGAAAGGCTTACTCCCGCAGGCACATTGGCAAGCACCGTCATGGTGATGGTATTGCTCGTAACATTATTCGATCCGGTAAGGCATTGGTAATTGGATGTAAGTTTCACCTTAACCTTGTCTCCGTTTACCGGCGTAAAAACAAAATCATTGCTTGTTTGAACACCCTGTGAAATATTGTTTACAAAAAACTCATACGTAGGTGAGTTACCCTGCCTGTATGGTGTAGCCCTTACCGTTACTACAGTACCTGCACAAACGGTGTTAACACCCAATGTAGTTCCGATAACCGCAGTTACCGGGCCTATATCATGAATCGTCATTAATATCTGCGGACTGGTTGCTGTTGCATTGCCTGAAATACAACTTGAATTTGATGTGATCGTACAGGTGATGGCATCACCATTCTCTGCATAGGCAAAAGCATAGGAATACGTCGGACTGTTTGTTCCAACGTTCACACCATTTTTCTTCCATTGATAAGTTGGTGAAGGTCCTCCGTTTACGGGTGTAGCTGTAAAAGTAACCAGGGTTCCTTCACACACTTCGCTGCCCGGGTTGGCAGTGATACTAACAGCCACAGCAATTGCACCTGCCACACTCATGGTAATGGCATTGCTGGTAGCGGGGTTACCATAAGTACATGCGCCATTACCGTTTACAATAACAGTAACAATATCTCCATTTGAAGGAATATAACTATAGGTTGAACTGTTGGTACCAACATTCGCTCCGTTCACCTGCCATTGGTATGATGGGCTGGGGCCTCCATTAATCACCGTTGCTGTAAAAGTTACGGTTGCCGATGGACATACCGGGTTATCCGATGCCACAATGGAAACACTTACAGGCGGTGTTACCGAAACTGTTGAAGTTGCAGAACTTGAACAACCCGGAGGCGCCGGCCCTGTTGCAGTTGCAGTATAAACCGTATTCACACCCGGTTGTACATAAACAGTATTAAGGTCAGTTCCGGCTATATAAGGAATCGATGCTCCTGCATCCGTAAAGATTGTTGCTGGTGCAGCTGGTGCCTGGGTCCAGGTAATGCTGGTGTTCATATTACCTGTTATGCTCACATTGTCAATAGCCCACCATCCTTTCCAGATCGCATCATCATACCTGAACCTGATATAAACGGTGGCCTGCCCTGCATAAGCATCAAGGTTAAGGTTGGCAGCTACAAAACCATTGCTCGCTCCAACACTGGCGGTATAATTTCCTCCGGCCACTGGCGCCCAACTGATACCGTTCGTTGAAATTTCAACGATGGCTGTTTCTCCTCCCTGGTAATTCAGGTGGCGATAGAAACTCAGGTTGGCTGTTGTAAATCCCGACAAAGTAAATGCCGGTGATTGAAGTATGGTACTGGTAAGTGAACCACTTCCCTGTGCATTACTGTTGGTAAGGAAGAACTGGGAAGCATCGTTACTGTTGAAAGTGTTTGTTTTATAGATATAAGCATTGGGTCTTAAAGTCCACGCCGCATTCGCCGGAATACCTCCAGTGGAGTTATTGATGGTTGTCCACGTGGTTGGACTCGTATTAAAATTCTCGCTTAATGCAGACACATTTGATAGCACACCACCGGATGCCGTAACCTGTGTGGCCAGGCCTCCCAGGCAAACGGATGCAATGGAAGGAGAAACAGAAACCGCTGAAGGTAAAGGACGCACGATCACGTTTACTGTTGTTCTGTTTGCACAGCCATTGTTCGGCCCTCCCGAAGCATCAGTGGCTGTAACTGTATATGTCGTATTCACAACGGGATTCGCACCAACAGTTGCACCTACCAATGAACCGGGTGTCCACAGGTATGTATAGCCGCTGTTGCTGCTGGTTACGTTGAGAATGCTGGTTCCTCCAACACAAATTATAGAAGGCGTTGCCGTTGCTGAAATAGCGGGCGGCGTAGTAACGGTTGCAGTAACCGGTATGCGTGGAGATTCACAGATCCCGGTAAAACGGAAATTATAATAACACAAATAGTAAGAAGATGAAAAGCCGTTGCCGGTAATGCTCAGTGCCGATGAATTGTAAGGATAGGCTGCGCCCGATTCATTTCGGCTAAGCCCACCTGTTGGCAGCACACCGGTAATATAATAATTCGTACCCGCCGTCATGGCCAGGTTGATCGTAATGGTTTGCGGTGTAGCACCTCCCGATACATTCGTGGTATAAGGAACGGTGATGAGTGTTGTACCAGATGAGTTCTTAACGGTAAGCGATCCCGTTACCCCTGAATTGATCGGGAAGATATCAACTGAGTTCAGTGTGGCTGATTGCAGCACATCAAAATAAACTTCCCAGTTCACAGATTGTGTTCCTATAGCACCTCCCTGGGCTATAGGTGATGCCGGCCCTGCTGTACCGGTAGATGACCCCAGGGAAGCTCCTACATAATAAGTTGTAGTAGCCGAAATAGCTGGCGTGGTAAACGGACTGCCGGTAAACAGTATGGAACCGCCGGTTGCTGAACTATACCAGTTAAGACTTGCTCCTGTAGTTGCTGTTGATGCAGTAAGATTCACTGTTCCTCGACCGCACCTGGTTGCGCCTGTTGTTGTTGAAACCAGCGGTGCATTTACCGTAATGGTTATCACATTTGAATAGGCTATTCCTCCGCCATTGGCGCAGGTAACTTTTAAACGATAGGCTGTAGTTGTGATTATATTTCCTGTGCTTGCATTGGAAGGAACTGTTTGCCCAGCCAGGTTTAACGGCGTTGTAAAACCGTCTGTTGAATATTGCCATTGGTATGAAACGCCATCGCCGCAGGTAAAACCTGTTGCCGATAAGAAAGCGCTTCCCGAAGAACAGAATGTGGAAGCAGTACTTGTTATCGTTCCGCCGGCTGGAGATCCGCTGCAATTCACAGCATCAAATTCATCAGCCCCGATATCTGTAGGCGCTACCCTGGTATCAGCATCAATATCTGTAGTAACAGTGGCAATGGCTGTTGCCTGCCCATTGAGCGGCGAGCTTGTTTGCAAGTGAAGATCAGCTGCTGAAACAAACACGGGATTTATCGACATCGATTTATTGTCCTTACCTGTTGCTGCCTGCCATTCGCCAAGATTAATCTTGTTACCCAAGAGGTAACCAAGCAAAGTTGAAGCACCACTGTAATAATCGTTGTAATCGATATTTGAAAACACAGCAGCGGTTGACGCACAGTAAATGCTATAGCGGCTACCAACTGTTGTTGTATTTGAAAAAATATTATTCCGGATGTTGAGGCCATTAGGGAATGTAACTGAACCCGCAATTACGATGGCAGCAGAAATGCTGTTGGCTGCCGTAGCGTTGGTCTGCATGTCTACAGAATTGTAATAGATCGAGTAACCTCCGCCGTAACCGACATAGATACCGCTTCCATTATTGGCTAGTGTACTGCTTCCGTTGGAAGCAATGTCCCAAATAAAGTTATTGGCAACTGCTGTTGCAGAGCCATTGAGCATTGAAGCAAGGTAAATACCGGTGCTGCTGCCTGATGTGCTTGTTTGTTTTACGTCAGCTATCCTGTTTTTGGTAATGGTACCATTACTGCTGTTCCCGGTTATCGCAATACCTGCTGCTGCAACTGCTGCTGCAGAACTTACCCCCTGTATTGTATTTCCGGAAATGCTGTAATTGTTAACGCTGTGAAGTAAGATCGCCTTCAATCCCATTTTATCTGAAGCGGTAACCGTAGAACCAAAATTGTTATTGTTGATCAGAAGGTCCTGGTCTGCTGTAATATCATCCCCGTTCACATACACACCATATTGTGATGCAGCAAAACTGCAACCTGTAATGGTTGTATTGGAATTAGGCGCAGTAGCTACAGCAGAAGCAGAACTACCACTTCCGCAGGCTATGCCGGCAAATGTTGCACCGCTTCCGGAGCCTTTGATCGTACAGTTGCTGATGGTATTATGCTGCGCTCCATCTTCAGTTCCTGCAAGCCAGAATACAACCGAAGAGGTTCCCGCATTTGTATTGGTGATGGTGAGGGAACTTCCTCCTGTATTCAATCCATCAAAAGTAACATAGTCGATATCCTTCAGTTTAAACAATGCTGTTGCATTGCTTCCGCTCACGTTCACTGCTACACCGGCAGCCGGAAGAATCGTTAGCGTATGTGTTGCATCCGCACCGGCATTGTCAATTACGATCGGGTATGTTTCACCTGGATAACTTGCATCAACCAGGCGGAAAATGATATTTCCATCCGGGCATGAATTGTTATAATCACTAATGGCTGCTGTTATGGTGGTATAGGTCTGTCCCACTCCCACATCATAAGTACCTGCGGTAAGTACACCTTGTATGGTATAACTGTAAGGTACAGTTGTTGCAGTGGCTGCATCTGGCGGATCACTGGTATAACCTGTGGCGCCTGCAGCCGGGTTGGCAATTACGTTTGCACTGTTATCCTGTGCAACTACATAGTATGTAATCACATCTCCCAATGCAGTTCCTCCTCCAAAGTTAAACTGGTACTGGCCGCTACCCACCGAAACGCCTGTTACGGGTGTATATCCGCCTCCGTTCACCTGCCAATATAGTACCGGCAGACCTGTACCTGAAACGGGCACGCCCGATGGATCTGTGATCGTAACGATCAATTGCCTGTTACCAGTAGAACAGGTATTACCCAGGGCTGTATAAGTGATTACCGGAGGCACAATATCATTGATCGTACCGGGAAATTCATCAGCGCCTATATCAGGGAAATTCGGATTCCGTACTGCGACATCAATATCAAAAGCAGTTGAAAGATCAGCGCCGCCTGATTCAATTGCTGTATTGGTAGCTGCCGGAATGTGCAGATCCGTTGCACTCGTAAAAGGAGCTGCTGCAGTTGAAGCAAAAGAATAAAGATCATTGGAAGCCACACCCCACCCCGGTGCAATGGAACGCCAGTTGGTGGCGCCAAGCGTAGTGTAAGGATTGAAGTTGGCTACGGTGTAAAGATTCGCTGCATTGTAAGCTGCTGTTCCGGCAAATGCGATCGCATGTTTTCCTGCTGTAGTTCCTGTGAAATAGGCGTTGTTGTTAATGGTCAGGTTCATGCCTGCTGAAACTGCGAAAGGAAGAAATACACAGGAATAGGCATTGCTGAGAGATCCACCCCCAACTGTATTCGAAAAAATATTGTTGCGGATATCAATGCCGGTCTGCGCACTGGATGCGATCGCGATACAGTTGATCGAGTTGGTTGACGTAGAACTGTTCACCCCGGTCATGTTTACCGAGTTGTGATAAACTTTGTGATTGCTTCCTGAATTCAGGAGAATTCCATTGGCATTGGCCGTAACACCGAACGTGTTGTTTCCTCCATTAAGTACATTGGAAATAAAATTATTCCGGATGAACATACCACTGGCCGCATTGAAGAGGTTTATCCCTTCAGCCGGCGATGCTCCCTTATTCAAAACAGCTGTGATCTTATTTGATTCAATGGTTCCCGGTCTTGAATTACTGTTTATCCTGATACCACTGGCCGGCACATTGGGAAATCCAGATTGGTTGCTGATGGTGCTGATATCATTACCGGAGATTGTATAAGTTCCTCCCGAACTGATATCAATACCACTGGTGATGCTTAATGGAGATGTTCCGTTGTTGGCAACACCGGAAATGATATTATCTGCAATACTGATGGTGCCGGAACCGATATTTCCAAAAAGGGAAATACCTGAAGTGAGTATTCCAACGTATGAAATAACGTTGTTGATCGTGTTGCTGGTAATCGAAACAGCATTGGCTCCCGCCACCCAGATACCCACGGTGTATACCGTTGTTGTGGGTGTAGTATAAGGATATGCCCCCAGAACAGCGCTTGTTCCGATGGTATTTCCGGTAATACTTACACTGTTGCATACACTGCTGTTTCCTCCATTGAATTCGATGGCTCTTCCGCATTGGTTGATCTCGTTGTTCTGTGCAACGAAAGCGTTAACGGTGGTTCCCGCAGGAGCCGCATTGGCAACATCAGAAACGATGGCTGTTGGCGCACCTGTTACAGTAGCGCCGGCATTACCTCCCACATAAATACCGAAACTTATATTGGTTGATGTTGTATTGGTTGTAATACCGCTGGCATTACCCGAGGTAACATTGCCATTGAGAATACAATTCAGTATGCTGATATTATCCGCACTTGTAACTGCTGAAGAAGTGGCGACCCTTATCACGGAGTTCCCGGTTTGCGTAGCAGTGGCGGTGTTATTAATAGTAAGGTCCCTGTTCTGGCCGGGTGCATTGGGGTTATCGCCATTGATGGTAACATTATCAGCACCGTTCAATTGAATTACACCAAAACCGGCTGCCGGGTTACCGGTTACTGTTATGTTTGGGTTGGCCGGTTGAATGAGAATGGAAGAATAGCTGGCAGGATCGGCGTTACCGCTGTTGAGGGTTGCCGGTGTAGCGCCTTCGTTGGTATTTGAATTGATGTAAACGATAATATCACCCTGGTGAATACCGGAGTTGATCGCATCAAAAGCCTGCTTAAGGGTGCTGTAACTACCGGCAGGAATACCTGAGGTAGCAGTAAGTGAAACCTGTGCTGAAACTTTGAAACAGGTTGCGGTTAAAATGAGTAAGCAAATTAAAATCTTACTGGCAAAGACAGCAGCCTTCTCCTCCGTCTGTCCGCCAATGACTTTTAATAAATTGTTCATATACTTTCCTTGAACAACCAATAATGGCCGTTAGCAATTAAAACAAAAAAGTGGTTGTAGTCAGTCGGATATAGTCAGATTGCTATTGCTTGTTTACGGGGATAACGAGGCTGGATTTCAGAGTTAGCCTGTCTTCAAATTGCCTATAAATATAATACTTATTATGGTATTTTCATCCTTTTGGGGCATTATTTACCCAAAATCACCCCTGCTGCAATAATAGCCTGTGTGTATATTCAGTGGGACGGGATTATTTTATACAGGTCTTTTTAACCAGCTTGAACCAGAAACCAGTGTCATTATATTTAACCGGTAAATCTTACCGATCATTGGTTTGCAATCAATTAACCATTAACTGATTTGAATAGATCAACCCTCCCGGGCCTTGTACCTCCAGCCTGTAAATACCGGATGCAATAGCTGCAGGAAGCTTGATCTTTTTGCTTTCAAAACCACCCGATGTAATATTAACCTGTTGCTTAAATACTAACTGGCCGTTGCCGTTCAATATCCTTATATCATAATTACCTTTTAGTACATGCCTGAAATCTACATTCACCAGGCCCCCGGTTACGGGGTTCGGGAATATGTTAACAGCCTGGTCGGCAGCCCCATTCATCACCCGGGCCATATTACTGTAAGATGATTTGTGGGCAGGATCCGGATTGTGAATACGATAATAATTCACACCTGGCAAAGGATTTTCGTCAACCCAGTTATAATCACCGGCATCATCAGCTTTTACAGTATGTACAACCGTGTATTTGATTCCGTCTTCTGAGCGTTCAATTTCAAAATTTCCTTCCAGATCAGATCCTTCCGCATTCCATTGAAGCGCATTACCCAACTCTGCTTTTATGGCTTCCAGTTTGGTAGCGATCGGTACAAACTGTCTCCTGGCCCTGAACAGCAGCAAAAACCTGTTTGTTGCGTAAGAAGCCGGGTTGGCACCAACAACAAAATCAATACTTGTTTTGGTATTGCGCATGTTCACCGGGGTATAGGTATTCTGGAACCTGTCTAACAGGTAAGCCTGCATAAGGGCCGCATTCGGAATATTTTTAGGTTCAAATTCAAACCTGTACTGGCCTGCAAAAAGCTGCCCGATATGATAAGGAATACTATCATTCCTACCCGGCATTTTACTGTGTTCTACAGACAACAATTTGTTTCCGCGTGCAATACCAAGGTTCTCAACGGTATTTGCCATTTTTATGGCATCTTCTTTATCAACGGCATTGGAAAAAGATGCATCGAATTCATTCAATACACCATCCACCATTCTCGTTTCACCGGAAGCATCCACGGCATATAACCTGTTCCTCAAACCTGGCATATTCACAACGGCGGGTGAAACACGGGTAACGAGATTGGTACCAGTTGATTTTGCTGATTCTGCAAAACTGATTGAACCTGCTCCTCCACTTGTATGCACAAAGAATGCCTGACCTGATTCAATTGTTTTAGACGTTCCTGAAGGATAACTTCCTCCACCGGGGGTAACATTATAGGTAGCTCCACTTCTCGTAAATGTCTGGAAGGCCCCATATCCAAAAACACCACCCAGCCTTGGATCCCATATATAGAATATATCCTGCAGGCTTCCGCCTTTGGTTACGCCCGCACTTGTAAGATCAATCTGTGATGCATAAGGATTTCCTACTGAAGCAAAGAGGTTTGCACCCACATTGGTTGTAGGTGGGGTATTACTATTAGGTTCAAATACTTTTCCTTTTGTTCTTAAGGTAGTAACAGTAGGCGCTGTATTATATGCCTGCACATTTCGGTCTCCTCTTACAAAAATCATATAACCGCGCTGGTCGTAGTGAGTAATATCAGTAGCGGAAACGCCTTGCCATGTTCCGCCAACAGATTGGTATGTTTTCATTGATGGGCCTGCACCACCAACGATGTCGAAACCGGTGCCTGCCACATTACTTGAAATGATGGTGCCGAGATTACTGGCTCCAACTACGAGTGGCGCCTGTCCTTCCTGCCATGCTGCGTTGATGGTTTGGTTATCACCATTAACAGGTACAGCCAGCAACTGCCATGCTTTGGTATGATTGGGAGATCCGCCTGTAGCCGTAGGAATATAACGTTCAACAATAAAGCGACCGCTACCACCATAAGTGATAATACCCTGTGCCGCTGTTATTGCGGTAAGGTTTGCAGTATAGTTTGCATCAGACTTAAGAATGCAATCTTTAGTTTGCAGGTTGAAAGTTCCTGTTGTAATGGAAAGCTCCTTGGTAATATTGATATTATCTGCCAGCAGAACAGTATTGCCTGCTGCAGTTTTTGTAATTCTCAGGTAAGGGAAGGTTTCACCGCCGTTGGCAGTGATTGTTGAACTGGTTGTTCCATCAAAATAAACAGCCCTGTCGTTCGGATTGAATACGCCGGTTGCGGAACGTGTCCAGTTACCACTTACATAAATATCTTCACCATACGCTGCCAGTGTTCCGGGCAGGTTAAGTGTTCCGTTCAGGTCAAAATTTCCTCCTACTTTTAAAACATTGGGTGTGTAGGTTCCTGTATTGTTGAGTGTCAGGGTTGATCCGCTCGCTATGGATAAGGAAGCAGAGCAATACCTGTTGGCATTGGGAGGGTTTGTACCGTTGTTAAGTATCAGTGTTGTGTTGTTCTGTACAACCACATTGGCCGGATAGCCGGGTTGCGTTTGCGTACTTCCCCATTCTATTCCACGATTATACGTTCCTGTTGTATTATACACTAATGAAGAGCCTGTTCCGAATATGCATGGATTTGTTGAAACGAAACCATTGGATTCAATTTCAAAAATGCCATTCATATTGGTAATATAGAAAGTAGTGTTTGTACCGAAATTAACACCGCTTGGCCTGGTGGTTCCACCAACTGTAAATTTCACATTGGATGCACATACCAGTTGGGCTCTCCTGGCAGCAGATGCACTCACCCTTGCAATGACAACGAGCCCGTTATTAACTGCATCAGTATTCACAATAGCAAAAGTTCCCTGCCCGCCTGTGCTGTTTATATTCCTGTTGAGGTTACCTGTGGTACCATCAACCTGGATATTATTCTGGCCGCCGTTATAAGAACTGAATGTAAAAGTATTCTGGTTGAGATCAATATCACCACTTATAAAAGCCAGTGTATTACCGCCGGCATTTCCGCCATTCAGGTTTACATTGGTGGCATTGGGCGCACCAGCCAATGTTAAACTTGTTGCTGCGGTTTTATTGATGGTCATGTAAGCAAAAGCTTCAGTGCCACCACCGGTTACCGTTATGGTTTGAGTTGCAGTTCCATTAAAAGCAACAGAGCGATTGCTGTGGGTGAAAGTACCTGGTGTTCCTCCTCCCGTACGAGTCCAGTTTCCGCCTACATTCAGATCACCACCTGCTGCGGTGGAGAGTGTTAATGTTGTTCCGGAATTGATGGTCATGTTACCACGCAGTGTTCTGGATGAAGCTGCGGCTCCATGGTTCAGGCTTGTACCTGAAGCC
>JAFDXA010000428.1 GCA_018268185.1 Bacteroidota bacterium | reverse complement strand
TAACAGACCCGGTAGCGAGAAAGAATATTTTACTGATCATCAAGGAAGCGATGAACAATATTGCCAAATACAGCGGTGCAAAGCATTGTAAGATCAGTCTGCGTGAAAGCGGATCAGCAGCAATACTGCTTATAACTGATGACGGAAGAGGGATCGATATGGAAAACACAACCCGGGGTAATGGCCTTGATAATATGAGAGAAAGGGCAGAAAGCCTCGGTGGAAAATTCGAAGTAAAATCTTCGCCGGGAACCGGTGTTGCCATCCAATGCAAATTCCCCATAGCTATATTTAGTCATAGTACATGAACAGTAATGTTGTAGTTTTATTTCATGATCAGGATATTGGTATACGACGATAACAAAAGCAGGCGTGAGAGCCTGAAAGCTTTTATTTCATTCACCCCGGGTTTTGAGCTTGTGGGTAGTTTTGAAAACTGCAACCGCATAGAAGCCGATATCCGGGAAACCTCACCCGATATTATTTTAATGGATATTGAAATGCCGGGCGTGAACGGGATCAATGGCGTGGGTATTGTAAAGAAAATAGCCCCACAGGTAAAAGTGATCATGCAGACAGCCTTTGATGACGATGATAAAGTGTTTGCCGCTTTGCAGGCCGGAGCAGAAGGATATATACTGAAAAGTGCGTCCATCGACCAGATGCAGCAAACCATTACAGAAGTTATGAACGGAGGCGCCAGCATGAGCCCTTCGATAGCGCTCAAAGTGATGCGGTATTTCTCAAACAGGCAGCAACAGGTTTCCGGGTTGGACAATCTCACCGCAAAAGAAAATGAAGTACTGCAACACCTGTCGTCAGGATTAAGTTATAAGATGGTAGCCGATAAAATGGGCATCAGTTATTTTACCGTGAACAACCACGTAAAAAAGATTTACGAAAAACTACAGGTTCATTCCCTAGGTGAAGCCGTTGCTCTGCTGAACCGCCAGAAGAAAATATTCTCCTTTTTCTTCTGATCGATTTTATGTGTTGCTTAAGGTTCTAAGCCTCGGGTCGTACGACACGAGCCAGGGAGGATGGAGATAGTTAGATTTTGCAGATTGTTTATGCTGTTTTGAATTACAGACCAGGGAACCATCCGGAAAAAGCGGGGTATCCTTTTTCCGGGCTCTTTTTTTGATCTTTTTTGGAGAAGCAAAAAAGTATAGTAAAAATAAAAGACCGCCATTGATCAACGACACTTGCCTAAGCCCTGATTCGTACCACACGAACCTAGTAGTAGAAAATTTTATTAATAGCGTAATCTGTTAATAAGAATATCCCGGCTGTTTTGCAAACATGGCGGCTTTGCGTGAAATCTGTCTTCAAATAAATCCCATATTGATCCCAAAGGCAACCAGCTCACCCGTATTTTTGGTATTGGTTTTACGCAACATGTTCTGCCGGTGATTGTCAACCGTCTTAGTGGAAAGCCCGAGTTCACGGGCAATCTGTTTACTGCTCAGTCCTGTAGATAAAAACTTTAATACTTCCATTTCACGAACAGTTATGCCCTGTACGTTTTCTTTGCTCTCTGTTACCTGCTGCGCTTCGCTGCAATAAAAAAGATGGCAGGTTTCATTTTCAATATCGAGTATGCTCATCATGGCTTCGCCCTCTGTTTTAATATGGGAAATATCTGTTGAAAGCGTGAAAGCATATACCAGGTTACCGCTATGATCGAACAGGTGGCTGATGTACTGAACCATGAACCAGCTGTACAACTGCTGTGTATTTTTCATTCTTATGTAGATGGTTGGCCGAAGGCCGGATCTTTTTTCAACAGGAACACCGAGGTAAAAGCGGGCCCAGTAATTGCTGAATGCAAACATTTTTCCCTGGTCTTCCGGGTGAATGATGTTGAAAAGGGCTTCCGGACTTTTATTAAATAGTTGATTTGGTTTGAGCGCTACGGTACGCTCTATCATACCGCCGCAGGAAACAGTTATTCCTTTTACGAGGTTGGCAATGAACCAGAAATATTTGCCGGGGCTGTAAGCTTCAACATACTTTATTGTTTCTGCAAAAAGAAGTTCCGGGTTCTCTACTTCCCGGGTTCCTTCAGGTGCAAACCTTGTGTTGAATTCAGACCATGGCACAGGCCTCAATATTTCTTTTTTCTCTTTCATCTTTTCTCTATAGGTATAAATCCCTATTGCTGCGGGTAATAGAGCTTGATACTTTTAAAAACCATTACCGGTTTGTAAAAACAAAATAAAGGGAAAGAACAAACGCCGGCAATGACTAGAAATAGCTATTGCCCGGTAGCTATTGGCGAACCATTTTTACAAAGCTGAATAAGGGATCATTTTTCAGCGCCAATACGATCCTTCTAAAGCCATTTTCACATCCCCATACCCTTGATATTCCTGGAATAGATGTTTAAAAAATCCTGCAATGAAGATTCTTGTAAGAAAATATATTCTGTTGATCATGATGGCTTTTGCATTCCTGCGAAGCAATTCGCAGGTTACGGTAACCAACCCGGGCAATGCAACGCCTGCGTTGGCGGCAACCTATACTTCGCTTGCCAATGCCATTACTGCACTTAATGCAGTTACAACGTTCAGTGGAATCGTAACCATTGCGGTTAACCCGTCTAATCCACAGGCGGCACCTGTAGGGGGGTATGTGATCAGTTTTACTGCTGCTACTACAGCTACAAAAACAGTGGTAATAAAAGGAAATAATAACCTGGTGGTTGCGAGTAACGCATTAACAGCAGGGTCGCTCACAGATGGAATTTTCAAGATTGTTGGGTGCGATTTTGTTACCATTGAAGATTTCCTGATTCGTGAAAACCCATCCAATACTACAACTGCGCTTGCCACCAATAACATGACAGAATGGGGTATAGCCATATTGAGGGTATCTATCGTTGCAGGAGCACAAAACAATATTATCCAGAACAACAATATTCAGCTCAACAGAACTTATGCCAACAGCTTTGGCATCTACTGCAACAGCAATCACCTGGCAGGAGCGCCTACAGTTACATCTAACCCTACCACTGCAGCCGGCGCCAACAGCGGCAACAGCTTTCTTTCCAATACCATCAGCAATGTAAACTGCGGAATAGCGATCATAGGAGGCACCACTGCTTCAATTATGGATATAAACAATGTAATTGGTGCTTCTTCATTAACCGGCAATACCATCAGCAACTGGGGCGGGCTCAGCAGAACGGCAGCTTTTGCCGGCGTGCCATCCTTTGGTTGTTTTGCTGTGCTGAATGTAAACCAGAAGACAGACCGGGTTTCTTTTAATATCATTACCAGCGCTGCACTCAGCGGATCGAGCTTAAGCGTTTGGGGTATTTTAAAAACCTACAATACTGAGCCCACAGGAACTTTTAGTTCCAATATCACCAGCAATGTAATTACACTTACCAGCTCATTTTCTTCAGGTATCCTGGAAGGCATCCGGAGTGAAGGGATCAATGCATTAGCCACTTCAACGATCAACATCAACAGCAATCGTTTCCAGGGCATGTCGGTGAATGCGATCTCCTCAACAGAAATAACGGGGATATATAATCAGTCGAACTGCGGAACGCTGAACATGAACAGCAATATTTTCCGCAGCACTTCTTCTGCAACGGGGAGTTTTACAGCCATCAATAACCTGGGTACTGTTCAAACCACACTCAGCATCAACAGCAATCAAATAGGAGATGCTTCAGGCAATGCCATCAGCTTTACATCGGCGCCGGCAGTTGGTACTACTGTTTACGGCATCCGCAGCCAGGCGCTGGGGGGCAATGCAAACCTCAATATCAACAGCAATAATTTCCAGGGGTTTTTGCAAACTGTGAACAGTGCAAGGAATTATACATTTATTGATTACAACCATGCGCCCACCACCGCAACTACCGCCAATATCACCAACAATACCTTTACAAACATCTCTCTTAATACAGGCGGTACAGTTGTTTTCATCAACCGGCAGGGCATAATGGCGGCCAACGCCGGCGCTATAGAAAATGTAACCGGCAACAGTATCGTTACTGCTTTTAGCAGCGGGGCACAGACCGTAAAGTTCTACCAGGCCCAGGCAGCTTCCGGCCAGGGGAATACCATGAATCATACCGGCAATAACTTTTCCAATGTATCGCTTCCAACTGCCAATGAACTAACAGGATGGGACAACCGGGAAGGAACGTTGGCAAGCGGACCCGCAAAAACAATCAGCAACAATACTTTTTCTAACTGGAATGTACAGGCTTTAACACTGGTTGCTATTCAGTGTGATAAAGGCGGCGATGGAACTGTGGTTTCGGCAAATACGATTTCGCAGCTAACAAAAACAGGATCGGGTAATGCAACCGCAATCCTGCTGGGAAACGGAAATTCCGGCGCTTTGCAAAGCTGCACCGGGAATACGATCTCGAACATTACGATTCAAGATGGAATCGTTGCCGGGATTGATGCAGATGTGTTTGCAGTAAGTAGCTATGTAATAAGCGGCAATATTATTTCAGGCCTTGGCAACACAATATTCGGGTCAACAACCCGGGGCATTGTGGTTCGCACAGCCACAGCTATGAATATCAGTAAGAATAAAATATATGAATTGGGCGGCAATGGTAAAACAATCGGGATTGACATTCCATCTACCGGCAGCGGCAGCTATACGATCAGCAATAATTATATAGGCAGTTTTTTACCCGATAATGCAGCTTTGGACAACAGTACCCGTGGTATTAATATTGAAAGTACTGTTTCGGGAGCCAGCTTTAATATCTGTTATAATACGGTTTACCTAGATGCAACTGCTGTTCAGTTTGGCTATGGAAGTTCTGCCATATTTCTTACCGACCTGGGTAATGCATTGGTTACTTTGCGAAACAACATCTTTGTAAATATTTCTGCTGCCGGCAGTGGGGCATTTACAGTAGCACACAGGCGAAACAATACATCTTACGCTAATTATGCCGCCGCTTCCAACAACAATATTTTCTATGCCGGAACGCCATCAGCCAGCAATCTTGTTTTTTATGATGGTACGCAGAGCGACCAGTTTTTTGTTGACTACCAAACAAGGATGGGCCCTGCCAGGGATGCTTCATCTTATACAGGCCTGCCGCCATTTTTAAGTACGTCTGGGTTATCTGCAAACTTTTTGCATATAGATCCGGCCATTGCTTCGCTCGCTGAAAGCAGGGCTGTAAACATAGCCGGGTTTACCGATGATTACGATGCTGATATAAGGCAGGGAAATGCGGGCTATACCGGAACCGGCACCGGTTCTGATATTGGCGCCGATGAACTGGAAGGAACTTATCACGAAACGGATGCACCCGTGATAAGCTATACGGCCTTACCTCTTAATTTTTGCGTGGCAACTACAAAAGTTATAACCGGGGTAACCATTACTGATATAACGGGAATACCCCTTAGCGGATCGATGGTACCCCGTATCTATTTCAGAAAAAATACCGGAAGCTGGTTTTCTGTTGCCGGAGTTAATACTGCCGGTATATCAACGAACAGCACCTGGAGTTTTACAATTAATGAAGCTTTAATGGGCGGAATAGTATTAGGCGATATTGTTTCATATTATATCGTTGCGCAGGATAATATGCCGGTACCAAATGTTGGCGCATCGCCCTCAACAGGATTTAAAGCACTTTCGGTAAACAGCATTATAGCAGCACCTTCATCACTTAATACCTATACAACAACAGCTTCGCTTGGGGGCGTTTATACGGTGGGGGCTTCTGGGAATTTTGCAACTATTACTGCGGCTGTAAGTGCCTATAATACATCCTGCTCATTAACAGGGCCTGTTATTTTTGAATTGATAGACAATGCATATAATGCTGAATTCTACCCAATAATAATACTGAACCATCCGGATGCCAGTGCAACAAAGACACTCACAATAAGGCCGTCTTTAACTGCAACGCCATCTTTTGGAGTTTCAGTAGCAACATCTTTTTTTTCAGGCCCGGCGATATTTCAATTAAAAGGTGCAAAGCATGTTATTATTGATGGAAGAAGAGGTGGTGTTGGTAGTACGAGAGCAATGGTAATCTTTCATACAAATTTTAGCTTACAGAGCCCGGTGGTTTTTTTTCACCAGGGGGCTGAGTACAACGAACTTAAATACTGCATTATTAAAAGCTGTACTTCAAATTTCCCTGAAGTATATATAGTAGATGCAACCAACATTACTATCAATAATAACCTGGTAACTGATGCTGCTGATATGGGCATTCCCCAAAAACCGAGAACAGGAGTTTATGGTTCTGGAACAGCAACATTTATTTCCAGTAATAATGTAGTTACAGACAATCATTTTTCAAATCAATTGATAAGCGGTGTTGAACTGGCAAATCAATGTGATGAGTGGACAATATCAGGCAACAGAATTTTTCAAACAACAGCCCGCCTCGTACCCCCAAACACGTATGGCATTTTGATACAATCCGGTGCAGGATATCTTATCAGTAATAATGTAATTGGTTTCAGTGATGCATTGGGAACAGGATTAACCAGCTTAATAGGTAATAGTGTAAACTTAGCAGGTTTTCCGGGTAGCTATTCTGTTTCAGGAACAGCAACTGCCGTGCGGTACAAAGCAATCTCCGGAACTTTTACTGTTGGTGGTTCAACTTCTGTTATCAGTGGAAATACGATCGGCGGAATTGCTTTGTACACTTCAAGCGGTGCTGCTACCCAGGATGGCGTGCTTTGCGGTATTTCAGTCACGGGAGGCCCGGCTTCCATCAGCAATAATATCATTGGTTCAACAACTGGCACAAATTCCATTTATGCAGCAACAACAACTTCGGGAGGAGCCATTGTTGGTATTTATACAAATTCATCAGGAACTGTTGCGATACAAAACAATACCATTGCCGGCATCAATGCATCTGGCACAAGCAACACAAAAGCCGGAAGTATTATAGCCATCAATGCAGAAGGCACTGCTGATTACAGCATCACCAATAATACCATCGGAAACGCCTTAAGCGCTAACCTTCGTACCGGACTCACTATGACGGGGGCTTCACTCTCCAGTGTAGGATCCTTAACCGCAACAACCGGCACGGCTGCAGCAATGAAGGGAATCATCTGCACCTCAACCGGTAACAGTATTTCCATTACCGGCAATACACTAAAAGGTTGGGCAACATCAGCCTCGGTAGTAGATGTGAAAGGAATTGAAAGTACCGGTTTTTTAACAGGTGTAAATCCTACCGCAGATATCAGTAATAATTCATTGGGAACCGTTGCAATTGGCTGGGGAAGTTCGACTGTAACCAATACCAGTACGGTATCGGGAATAAAACTGGTTGCCCGAAACCAAACAGTAAGCAAAATCAGGTACAACGATTTCAGGGGTATTGGTTTTGCAAACAGTGCATTGGCAACGGTAGAATGCATTTCGTTTACCGATACTACTGCCACCAACAATATCACCAATATAACCGGTAATACATTCAGCAGCCTGTCTGTTACGGCTAATAGCCTGAGACTCATCAACGCTTCTGAAAAAATGGGCAACAATGCTATACGCACCATCGATAGTAATAAAGTAACAGGTTCACTCACTTTTACCGGTGGTTTCTTCCAGATGATCGGCAGCTATTCTGCTAATGCTGCCGGCCTCCGGAGTACTATCAGCTACAATGAAATTTCAAATGCAAACTTTACATTAACAAGTGAACTTACATCCAGCGCTTCAATCATCTTGGATATTGGGTTTTCCAAAGAAAGGCGGGTTGAGTTTAATAAAATATCCAACATCACCCAAACCGGTAGCTATTGCCAGGCTATAGGAGTTGATTACAGTCCCGGAGTTTTGGCCGATACGGCTTTTATATCCAACAACCAGGTTTCCGATATCGCTGTGAATGGGTTTGGTAACTATGGGATTTTAAATTCTCTAGGAAACAGTAATAAGCCTGTGCTGATCAGCAATAACCGTATAAAGAATCTGTCCATGACCCGTGCAACCGATACTACCGAAGCTTTTGTAATAGGTGTTGGCTCTACGGCATTATTAAGCCAGAAAGGCGTAATTATTAAAGCCAATGACATCAGTACGCTTTCATCTTCCATAGATTCGTCTGTTGTGTCGGGTGTTTTTATTTATAACGGGCCCTCGGGAGTGGCTTTTCACAAGCATACGATCAACGGTAATAAAATTTATGATCTATCGGTATCAAAACCGGGCGCCCGGGTTGCCGGTATATACTCTTTGTCGGAACTGCTGTCTCCATTCGGTGGCAGAAGGGTTTCGGTATACAATAATATGGTTGGCGATCTGCGTGCGCCGTCATCCGGCAATGCTGCGAAACCAGCGATCGCAGGAATTTTAATAGAGAACAATACCATTAAAGATTCCATAGATATTTATCACAATACCATCGACATCAGGGCAACCGGTAGCCACATATCTTTTTCAACTGCTGCAGTTTTTACAGATACGCTGGCAAAGGTCAATTGCTTTGGAAATATTTTCAATAATATCTCAACACCCGGAGCTGCGGGTAAAACAGTAGCTTACTGGAGAAGAGGAACCAGCTTAACCAATTTTTCCGGTGATTATAACTCATACTATGCCGGCACACCTGCCGCCAACCGGCTTATTTATTTTGATGGAACCAATAGTGATCAAACGCTGGCCGCCTATAAAACCCGGGTTGGCGCAACAAGAGAAATAGCTTCGGTAACAGAGCTTCCGGTTTATCTGAGCACCGTCGGTATTGATGCAGATTTTCTTCACCTTAATCCTGCTGCCAATTGCGGGTTGCTCGGGAAAGCAGTTAATGATGCAGGCTTTACAGAACTGAATGCAGATTTTGACCAGGACTCAAGACCCAGTTGGTTTTTTGTATTCACTAAAGCTGATATAGGCGCCGATGAATCATCGAATCTTAACACCTGGACAGGAGCCGCCAATACCAGTTGGAGTAATCCACTGAACTGGAGCAGGGGAACAGTGCCGAACAGCACCACCGTTATCATACCTGCAGCACCGGTTAATCAACCGGTAATTGCAGCAGCGCAAACGGTTAAGGTAAGGGATATCAGCATCAACACAGGGGCTTCATTAACCAACCTCGGCACTTTAAAAATAGCGGGTTCCATCACCAGTCCAGCCGGAGGTATTAATAATACCAACGCAGGCGTAGTTGTCGGCTCTATTGAAATGAACGGCCTCTGCGGAAAAGCGCAAACATTGCCGGGAAATGTTTTTTCAGGCAACAATATAAACAACCTGAACATAGAAACGGAAGTAACCATTCCTGCTACTGCCGGCCAGGGTATAAACCTATGGGGAACGCTGAATTTTTCCGCCAGCCTGGATACGCTTACCACCAATGGAAACCTTACGATAAAGTCAAACGCAACTTCAACGGGCTCTATCGGTATAATTTTAGCAGGCAACTTCGTTAAAGGCGATGTAACAGTAGAACGTTTTATAAATACGGGAACCACGGGAGGAGCTCACGGCAAAAGCTGGCAGTTTCTTTCTACACCCACAACAGGGCAAACTGTTAAGCAGGCCTGGCAGGAAAACGGAACGGCACCTGCCGGTTTCGGCACCATCATAACGGGAACGGGCACTGGCTTTGATATCACCACAGCCCTGCCTTCCATGAAATTTTACAACGACGTAACCAATAACTGGACAGCAGTTACCAATACAAATAATTCCCTCGTAAATTCCTCGGGCTATATGATTTTTGTCCGTGGCGACCGGTCGGTAACCACGGCCGCGGCAGCTGCTACTCCAACTGTACTGCGTTCTAAAGGGGTGATATTCCAGGATGCGAACCAGCCGCCACTCGTACCCCTTCTTGCTGGAAAGTTTAAGGCCGTTGGTAACCCCTATGCCAGCCGGATAGAATTCAGCAAAGTAAGAACACCATTAAGTTCAGGTATGCTGGATGTATTTTATGTATGGGACCCAACAATTGCAGGTGCATATGGATATGGTGGTTACCAAACGATAACCGGCGTAGCTGGATACGTGCCTACAGTAGGTACGCCACCTTCGGGTAACCCGGCTTCGGTTCTGTATCCGGCCGGGGTAGCAGCACCATACATTGAATCGGGGCAGGCTTTTTTTGTAAAATGCCAGACGCTGACAGGAGGATATGTGATGTTTACAGAATTAAATAAATCAAACGGCAACAGGATGGTAACAAGGCCTGCAGGCACCACCGATCTTCCTGCAAACCGTGCATTCATTTCGGCATCGCTGTTCACGGCACAGGGCCAGTTGTCGGATGGAAATATTGTAGCATTTGAAGATGGATTATCGAATGAGGTAAATGAAAACGATGCAGATAAACTCATGAACCCCGGTGAAAACTTTGGCATCCTGCGGGCAGAAAAATTATTGGCCGTTGAAGCCCGCGATGCCATTCAACCAACCGATACTATTTTTTACAACCTGCAGAACCTACGCAAACAGGGTTATCGTTTCTGCTTTTCTTTGAAAGACATCCCGGCAGGAACTACGCCATTGCTGGTTGACAGCTACGGGCAAACAACAACAGCAATAAGTCTGTACGACAGCAGCTTTGTTGATTTTGATATTACCGATGATCCGGCTTCTGCAGCATCAGGCAGGTTTTACCTCATCTTCCGCCAACTGGCAGTGGTTCCGGTAAAAGATATTGACATCACTGCAATGCGGAATACCGACCCAACCATTACTGTTACTTGGAAAGTAGTTGATGAAACAGAGATGGATAATTATACGGTAGAGCGCAGCAGCAACGGAAGATATTTTGTTGCTGCAGGCAATATCATTCCCCGTGATAACAATGGAGGAAACCCGTCTTATGTATTTGCCGACAGAACTGCAACTGCAGCAGGCTTTTATTACCGCATCAAAGGCACAGGTAAAAATGGCTTTCTGTTGTATAGTAAAACAGTTTACGTGGATGCATTGGATAAGGAAATGATGTACACGGTTTATCCCAATCCTGTTACGGGCAAAATCATGCATATCCGTTTCGGCAGCAACACCGGCGGCGACTACAATATTCAATTAATCAATGATGCCGGGCAAACCGTTTGCAATAAAACTGTTGCTGTAAATGCAGGAGGCGGCAACCTTTCAATTGATATAGACAAAACCCTGGCGGCTGGGGTTTACCAGCTAAAAATTATGAAGAGCGGAAATACAACGAGTGTTAGAAATATAATAATTCAATAGATGTAATGAAGGAACTGATTGTAAACATTGGAACATGGAATTTTCCAACAATAAGCTTGTCATCTAATAATATCGGAAGTATATTTTAAACCATCCCCGGAGCGAAGGGAATTTACATAACCATAAAACGTACCATTATGAAAGTTTTACTTTTGACAACATTCTTTTGCTGTTTGTTTTTACTTGAAGTCAATGCACAGGAAATCGGAAGAGATTGTGGATTTGATTATGAAAGTGAGACAACCCCTAAATCAGCCACCTTTTCCCGAAAAATTAATTTCTTGAAAAGACTTCCATTGGATAAAGTGGCGGGAATCCGGAAGTTGAAACTACTGCCAAACGGGGAATATCAAATTGATACTTCATACCTGGCAATCGGTGAAATGAAAATAATTATGAAGGAGATACCAGTTGTAGCGCACATAGCCAAACGTACAGATGGGACAGGTGGACTAAAAGAGTCAGATTTGATAGCGGCAATAGAACTTGTTAATAGTACCTATAATAAGTTTTATATAAACTTTACAATCTGTAGTATTCAATATATTTATTCTGATCAGATTTACAATTACAGGCATGGACTGGGAGCTGAACTGGTAAATCCGGCTTCTCGCAATGTTAAGGGTAAACTAAATATCTATTTTTTTCCGCAGGTAACAAATCATGGAACATGGAGGCCGCAATCAGATCAAGATAAACAGCATATTACAATGGGTAATAGCGGGATAGTATTTTCAAATACACAGAGCAAATACATTACGTTGCGCCATGAAATAGGGCATTGGCTCAATTTATTTCATACACATCAATTCACAGAATTCGGACCTTCACATGCAAAGGCCGAATTGGTAAACGGAAGTAATTGTGATGAGGCCGGCGATGAGGTCTGTGATACCCCTGCAGATCCAATGGCTAATCCGGAAAATTACAGTTATTGTGTGTATACCGGAAATGAGCGTGATCGGCAAAACGAAATATACAAACCAATGACAAGGAATGCGATGTCGTACTATGGAAATTGCAGGGATACTTTTACATCGGAACAAATAATAAGAATGCATGAGGCCTTAATAAATATTGAAGAAACCAGGGGGTACAAACTTAAGGGATGTAATGACCATGATTTGAAGTGGAATAGGCTCGGCAATATGTCTGCACAAGAAATTTCTATAGGAGATGACAGAATTGTTTATATGATTGATGAGAATAATATTGTTAGAAGGTTAATTAATGAAGAATGGGCTATTCTGCCATCGTTAACACCTGTTGCAGGCGTAATTAGAGCTGATAAAATAGCATCAAACAACAATAAGTTCGCCATAATTGATCAGACAGGAAAAATTAAATTATACCAGGCTTCAGGAATTAAAATTAATATTCCCGACATGGGAATAAGGGCGCAGGATATTGCCTTAGATAAAAATGGTATTATATATGCTGTGACAATTGCAGGAAGGCTTAAAAAGCTTGAGAATAATAACTGGAGTAATGTTGAATGCGAAAACGTTAAAAAAGTAGCAACATACTCAGGAAGAGTTCTGGTTTTAAAAACAAATGGGCGGATCTATGAGAAGCAACCTGACAAATGGGAAGAATTACCTTTAATAAATGCAGTAGACATTTGTATGACCAATACCAATTATTGTTGGGTTGCAACATCAGAGGGGTATGTATATGGGTATAGCGGAGAAAGCTGGGAGCGCCTGGCGGATATTTCTGCGGATAAGATAACGGCAAGTATGCATAAAATTTTCGCAATCAAAACAAATGGGAAAATAGTTTTTACTGAGTATTGAATAATGCAGGCTGCCTTTATTTTATTATTTTGTATTTCTAAAACAGAGTTACAATTATGAGCAGCTTAGTAAAAGAATTCAACGACTACCGTACCAAAATGAATGAGGTGATTCTTTCCAAAGAGAACCTTGTTATAAAGAGATTGTGGAACCTTGATACCAATACATATACTGCCGGGGCGCTTGATGTAAAAACCAAAGAACTGCTTGGCCTGGTAGCGAGCATGGTATTGCGCTGCGACGATTGCATCAAATATCATCTGGGCAAATCGCATGAACTTGGCATAACAACGGAACAGATGTATGAAGTGTTTGCCGTGGCCAATATTGTTGGCGGCACCATTGTGATTCCGCATACCAGGAGAGCAGCAGAATACTGGGAAGCGCTTGGGAATAATGAATTATGAACAAGGAACTATGAATGCAGAAGGAAAAAAACCAATTCTCCTGAGTTTTTCTCTATGAGAAAGATATAAATATCCAACTATTTTGGGATAAAGAAAAAGTGATGCAGGCCCGAAAATTCGATTTGGAAGACAGGCTGATAAATTTTGCCGTTTCAGCAATAAAGATTTCGGAAAAACTCCCCAAAACATTTGCTGGTAACCATCTGGCAAGTCAACTTGTAAGAAGTGGGACGGCTCCGGCATTAAATTATGGAGAGGCACAAAGTGCAGAATCGCGAAATGATTTTATACATAAAATGAAAATTGCCGCTAAAGAATTGCGGGAAACGTATAATTGTCTCCGGATTGTAAAAAAGGTTTGTTATTGCGATGACAATGATATTGCCGCGGTTTTGGATGAGAACAACCAATTAATTGCAATCTTTGTTAAGAGTATAGAAACAACCAGGAATAATAGCAAACAGCAGTAGCGGGCTTAGCTGAAAACCAGGGGTTGCACATTTCAAAATTCAAAAATCCTTGTTCCTTGTTCGATATTTCTTAACTTTATACACCAAAAAATATATTTAAATAACAGGATATTTTATGAGTGATTCAATGATTGCCCCGCAGCTAACCGCCAAAGATTTTGCTACCGACCAGGAAGTACGCTGGTGTCCCGGATGTGGAGATTACTCCATCCTGGCGCAGGTTCAGAAAATAATGCCAACATTGGGCATACCCCGCGAAAATATTGTTGTTGTATCAGGTATCGGCTGCAGCAGCCGCTTCCCATATTACATGAATACTTATGGGATGCACAGCATCCACGGGCGTGCTACGGCCATTGCGAGCGGACTTAAATCTGCCCGCCCTGAACTGAGCGTATGGATCGTAACCGGCGATGGCGACAGCCTGAGTATCGGGGGTAATCATACCATCCACCTGCTCCGCAGAAATTTTGATGTGAATGTATTGTTGTTCAACAACCAGATATATGGTTTAACCAAAGGCCAGTATTCTCCTACTTCAGAAGAACACAAGGTTACCAAGAGCACACCTTTCGGAAGTATCGACCATCCGTTTAACCCACTGGCGCTGGCCATGGGTGCCGATGCCAGTTTTATAGCACGCAGTATGGACAGGGATCCCAAACACCTGCAGTCTATGCTCCTGCGGGCGCAGCAACACAAAGGATCTTCGTTCCTCGAAATATATCAGAACTGCAACATCTTCAATGATGGGGCATTTGAAATATTTACAGAAAAAGCAACCAAGGCTGATGAGGTACTGTTCTTAGAGCAGGGTAAGCCATTAATCTTTGGTGCATCACAAAACAAAGGCATCAAACTCGATGGGTTTAAACCGGTGATCGTTGACCTCGCCAATGGTGGCAGTGTTGACGAACTCTGGGTACACGACGAAAAAGATTTTTACAAAGCACAGATCCTGATACGCATGTTTGATGATCCAAGGCTGCAGGGGCACCTGCCAAGGCCATTCGGCGTGTTCTATGAAACAGAACGTGCCTGCTACGAAGATTCCATGGAAATGCAGATACAGGAAACGATTGCCCAGAGAGGAAAAGGCGACCTCGATAAATTACTGAGGGGAAAAGAAACCTGGACGATCAGTTAAGAATAAAGAATGTAAAATAAGAAATGTCGAATGATGAAATTCTGAAACTCCATCATTCGACATTTTTGTTTCGGGGAATAAATCTTTTGCATTCTTTATTCCTGCTCAATATTCAAAATTTACAACAGCCCCATCTTCATCAACTCTTCCGCTATCTGAACTGCATTGGTAGCAGCTCCTTTGCGAAGGTTATCACTCACGATCCAGCAATTTAGTGTATTTGGCTGTGTATGGTCCCTGCGGATCCTGCCCACAAAAGTTTCATCCTTATCATGAGCCGTAAGTGGCATGGGGTAAATGAAGTTTTCTGGACTGTCTTGTAAAACAACACCCGGCGTGTTGCCAAGTATGCTTCTCACTTCATCTAAATCAAAATCATTTTCAAATTCTATATTCACGCTTTCACTGTGCCCGCCCATGGTGGGTATGCGAACGCAGGTTGCAGTTACAGCAATGGAATCATCACCGATGATCTTTTTGGTTTCATTTACCATTTTCATTTCTTCCTTGGTATAGCCATCGGGTAAAAAAGAATCTACCTGCGGAATGGCATTCTGGTCAATGGGATATTTATAAGCCATTTCCCCACTGACGCCATTTCTTTCATTCATCATCTGCTGCACCGCTTTTACACCGGTACCAGTTACACTTTGGTAAGTGCTTACCACCACCCTTTTTATTTTGTATTTATCGTGCAGGGGTTTTAACACCAGCACCATCTGAATGGTAGAACAATTGGGATTGGCAATGATCTTATCAGTAACGGTTAATACATTTCCATTTACTTCCGGAACAACCAGTTTTTTGGTAGGATCCATGCGCCATGCGCTGGAATTGTCAACAACCGTAATGCCGGCTTCGGCAAATTTAGGAGCCCATTCCAATGAGGTGCTGCCCCCCGCTGAAAATACAGCCAATGCAGGTTTTGCATCAATAGCATCCTGCATGCCCACCACTTTGTATTTTTTTCCTTTGAATTCAACTTCTTTGCCGATTGATTTTTCGGAAGCAACAGGAAGCAGTTCCGTTACCGGGAAATTCCTTTCTGCCAATACCTGCAACATCTTGGTTCCAACGAGGCCTGTAGCGCCTACTACCGCAACTTTCATCTGGTTATTTTTTGTTCCGCAAAAATAGAGTTTAGTTCTGTTTGAAATTTTATTTAGCCCGATTGTTTTTCTAAACAAATCCTAAAACGTAACAGGAAGAACAAAAACAGCAGTCTTAACCACGAGCCCTTGATTCCCGGTTGATATTTCTTTAGCCAGGCTGAATTTTATTCAGTGTCAGGAATACACAGTTTGCCTTTGATGCAGTTAGATTTATGGCAATTTATTATGAAAACATCCGTACCCATTTTTCTGCTAGCTATTCTTTTAACGATAAATGCGAGAGCTCAGTTCGCCGAAAACTTTACCGATGGTGATTATGCCAATAACCCAACCTGGATAGGCAATTCTTCCGACTGGATCGTTAACACATCCCAACAACTGCAGAGCAACAACACAACAGTAAACAGCAGCTTTTTTATCAGCACTGCCAGCAACAAAGCCACCGTGGCACAATGGGAGTTTTTTAGCCGGATGGAATTCAATCCTTCTTCAACCAATTATATAGATATATATGTTGTGGCTTCCGCAGCGGATATCAGCCTGCCTTCTACCACCGGTTATTTTGTGCGGCTCGGCGGAACGGATGATGAAATATCCCTGTACCGGAAAGACAATGGTACAACGGTTAAGCTAATTGATGGGGTGAACGGGATACTCAATTCAAGTCTGAACGATATTCATATTAAACTCCAACGGGATGCTGCCAACAACTGGAAACTTTCCCGGAAAGTTAACAGCACCGCAAACTTCACGGAAGGCGCTGCTGTGGATGCTGTTTACCAAACTTCTTCGTTCTTTGGCATCCTGGTGAAACAGAGCACAGCAAGTTTTTTTCAGAAGCATTATTTTGATGATATAATTGTGGGAGATTACGTACCTGATACAACAGCACCGCAGATACAGGCAGTTACAGTTGTTAGTACAGGTTCGGTTGATATTCTATTCAATGAACCGGTAGAGCTGGCCTCTGCACAACAGGCAGCTAATTATTATGTTGATCATAATATTGGGTTTCCTGCTTCAGTAACGATAGACAACACAGATCCGGCATTGGTACACCTCACATTCCTGAACAACATCCCGGTACGTACCAGTCTGCAGATAAACATCAATGCTGTTAAAGATCTTTCTGGCAACGCGATGAGCCAGTCTTCCTTTGTATTTACTTATTACAAACCGCTTGCTTATGATATTATTATTGATGAATTGATGGCTGATCCCACGCCGGTAACAGGGCTGCCCGACGTTGAATGGATAGAATTAAAAAACACATCTTCCTTCAGCATTAACCTGCAGAACTGGCGCATTGGTAAACCCACCGGGATTAGTGGCGCCATGCCAGCTTATATATTAAAACCCGATAGTATGGTTGTAATAGGTGCTTCCTCTTCAATTGCATCGTTGCAACCGTTCGGACCGGCCATTGCTGTCGGCAGTTTTCCGACCCTCAATAATACAGGAGACCAGTTGTACCTGTTAGCGCCGGATGGAACAACAGTTCATGCAATTGATTATTCAGATACATGGTACGGCAATGAACTGAAAAAGCAGGGAGGTTGGAGCCTGGAAATGATCGATACAAGAAATCCCTGCAATGGCAGCAACAATTGGAAAGCCAGCGAAGATGCTTTGGGTGGAACACCGGGAAAGATCAACGCTGTTGATGCCATAAACCCGGATGAGTCGACTCCCAAACTGATGCGGGCTTACACAACAGATAGTTTAACAGCGGTGTTGGTATTCAATGAACCGCTTGATAGCACAAGGGCATCTGCTATCAATTCTTATTCAATAAACGATGGTATTGGTAACCCGGTACAGGCAATTCCCCAAACTCCTTTTTTTAACCGGGTTGAACTAAAGCTTCCGGTTAATTCATTCCTTCAGCACAAAAAAATATATACCGTAACCGTAAATGGAATTACAGATTGTACAGGAAATGCCATCAGCAATTCAAACACTGCGAGGGTTGGATTGAACGAGCATGCAGATAGTTTTGATGTAGTGATCAATGAGATTCTCTTCAATCCAAAACCAACCGGTAACGATTATGTTGAATTGTACAACAGGAGCAGTAAGATCATCAACCTGAAATACCTGTACATAGCTAACCGTAATAGCTCAGGTGAAATAGATAATATCATTCCATTGTCTTCAGAAGATTACTTGTTGTTTCCGGGAGATTATCTCCTGGTAACAGAAAGCAAACAACTTGTGCTCAACGATTACATAACAACCAACCCCGATGCTTTTATAGAGATCGGCAGCACGCTATCCTATAATGATGATGCAGGAGATGTGATCGTGCTGAATGAACAGGGCCGTATCATGGATGAAGTGAAATACACAGCCGACTGGCATTTTAAACTCATCATTGATACGGAAGGGGTTTCACTGGAGCGTATCGATTTCAATGCAGCTTCCCAGTCAGCAGAGAACTGGCACAGTGCCGCCACGAACGTCGGGTATGGAACACCCGGGTATAAGAATTCGCAATACCGGGTTGATATGGATGTAAAAGGCAGTATAACCATTAGTCCAGAAATCGTCAGTCCGGATAACGACGGACTTGATGATTTCGCTACTATTAACTACAGTTTCCCCGAACCGGGCTATGTATGCAATATTGTTATTTTCGATGTGGCTGGACGGCCTGTCCGAAACCTCCAGCGCAATGCCCTCTGTGGTACAACCGGCTACTTCCGTTGGGACGGATTGGGAGAGCATTACCATAAACTTCCCGTTGGCATGTATATCATCTACTCAGAAATATTCAACCTGCAAGGAAAAACAAAGAAATTTAAAAGTGTAATCGTGCTCGCCCGGAAAAATTGATATAACTTTCTGTTGATTTATGATCTCACCTTATAGAGGTTTTTGCAAGGCTTCCGGTATGCGGTTATTCTATGCATTGGTTCGTGTCGCAGGAACCGGAACAATTCGGCCCATTTTATTTTTTTGAAGAAGCAAAAAATTGAAAGGTTTTTTCTGCTTAAAATTTATAAAAATGACTAAACATTTATAAAATGAAATTATTAAAACCAATAAGCTTTCTCGTACTCACCGGCTACCTCTTTGCCTGCAATGAAGCAGCAAAGAAAACAACTGATAAACCCGTTGACACAAAGCTGGAAGAAAAGAATATCAGTGCTATGCTTGACTCTTTTAATAAAGCTGCTGCGAGGGCCGACTTCAATACCTACTTCGGTTATTATACCGATGATGCCGTCTTTACCGGAACAGATGCTACCGAACGCTGGAATAAAAAGGAATTCATGGAATGGGCCAAACCCATTTTTGCCCGGGGTAGGGCCTGGGATTTTACAGCCATCAACAGGCATATCTATTTTGATCAAACGGGAAACATGGCCTGGTTTGACGAATTGCTCAACACACAGATGAAAATTTGCAGGGGATCAGGCGTATTGATTAAGCAGGACAGTACCTGGAAACTGAAGCAATACATTTTAACTGCTACCATTCCCAACGATAAACTCGATTCGGTGATTTCCATGAAGGCCCACCAGGAAGATTCCATCATCAATAAACTTTCCGGTAAATAATGAAAGCAAAACCGATCAAGGGAAAATTAACTGAAAAAAGAAAGACCGCTTTACAGGAAGTGATGGCTGATGGTTTCAAACCAACTTTAACCACCATCTTAACTTCTCCCAAACACGGCATTCATTTGTATGAACCCGGCTTCGCAACATAACCCGGCTTCAGTGGCGTCGCACACTTGTACCGATCATCTTTACTCAGCTTTCTTAACTGCAGAGAACATAAGAAGCTGAAAACAGGAAGAAATCCCTTTGCGAAAACTTTTAACTACTGTTCTCTGCAGTAAAAATATGAACCAACATCTTCAAAATATTCTTAACGCCATACAGGAGGATAAAAATTTATCTGAAGAAGAAAAGAACAGCTTCACCAGGTCATTGACAGATGCCGATAAAGAATTCGATATCCTCAGGTTCAAACTCGACCGTACTGAAAAAGTAAACAGCACGACTGCCATCTTGCTCGGGGAAACCATCGAAGAGCTTGAGAACAAAAGAAAAGACGTGGAGGCGCAGAAACGAGAACTTGAGATAGAGGCATCGCTGGAAAGCGTGCGAACCACGGCCATGGCAATGAACAAACGGGAAGACATGCTGGACGTTTGCCTTGTTATCTCGCAGCAACTACAGGCACTTGGAGTAAAAGAGATCAGGAATGTGCAAACCGCCATTATCTATGAATCAAAAAAAACATACCTCAATTTTGAATATTATGCAAAGCATGATAAATCGGTGATTACCGAGGTTGACTATCAAACGCATCCCTTGCAGGAAGCTTTCTGCAACCAGATGCTGAAAGGGCCTAAAGAATTTTTTTCACACAGCCTCACCGGAGCAGAATTGAAAGAATGGTATGCACACCAGCAAACCACCAACCAGTTTGCCGATTCTTTTCTTGCCACAGCCACTTCTTTGAATTACTACTGGTATTCTTTGGGACCGGTGGCATTGGGTTTGTCTACCTATGAACCATTAAGCGAGCAGGAGATCAAACTGTTCATACGTTTCAGCAATGTATTTGAACTGTCTTACCGCCGCTTTCTTGATATTGAAAAAGCGGCAGCACAGGCAAGGGAAGCGCAGATAGAAACGGCATTGGAAAGAGTGCGAAGCCGTTCACTGGCCATGCATAAAAGTGATGAACTAAAAGAAGTGATTCGCCTGGTACTTGAACAATTCATTCAGTTAAAAATAAATGTGGAACATGCCGGTTTTTATATTGATTATAAAATCCACGACGACATGCACATTTGGCTGGCCGACCCTAATATTGAACCATTCTTCGTAATCCTTCCCTATTTTGACTCGGTTACCTGGAACAGTTTTAGGGATGCAAAGGCAACCGGGAAAGACTTTTTCACCAATCATTTGGACTTTAAAGAGAAAAACAGGTTTTATAAATCTCTTTTTAAATTATTTGCAATACCCGAAGAGGCAAAGAATTTTTATTTACAATGTGAAGGGCTTGCGGTATCTACAGTTTTGTTGGATGATGTTGGCCTGTACATCGAAAATTTTTCAGGCATCCCTTATTCAGATGAAGACAATAAAACGCTGATGCGTTTCGGAAAAGTTTTCCAGCAAACCTATACCCGTTTTCTGGATCTTAAAAAAGCGGAAGAACAAACAAAGGAATCGCAAATTCAATTGGCATTGGAAAGGGTGCGGGCAAGAACAATGGCGATGCAGCGAAGCGATGAACTTTCCGGAACGGCAGCATTGCTTTTCCAGGAATTTAAAAAACTTACCGGCCAGGATCTTATACAAACAACCATCGGTATTTACAATGAGGCCGAAAGCCAGATAGAATTTCGTGCAACAGACTGGGAAGGTCATGGTACAGAGGTCAGCCGGCCTGCTTATGGAAGTATGCAGGAACCCACATTGCTTCAGCCAGCAATCAGCGCATGGAAATCCGGCGCAAAATCACTGGTGGTTGAGCTTACAGGCAAACAGCTTGAAGATTGGGTTCACTACCGCAATGAAATGACTGGTGTAAACACTTCAGTAACCGGTTTTGGCGACAAAAGATTTGTGAGCATGGCATTCTTTTCAAAGGGCCACCTGTCTTTATCTTCTTCCGTATCTCTTTCAGATGAATCTATAAAAACGCTGGAACGTTTTGCCGCTGCTTTTGACAATACCTATACACGTTTCCTCGACCTTGAAAAAGCCGAAGCGCAGGCCCGTGAAGCACAGGTGGAAACAGCATTGGAGAAAGTCCGCAGCCGTACGCTTGCCATGCAGCATTCAGATGAACTGGCCGAAACATCGTCGGAACTTTTCCGGCAAATGATCGGGCTGGGAATTGAACCCAACCGCTTATACATCACCATCATTCACAAGGAAAAAAATGAGGCAAACTTCTGGATAACAGACGAAGACGGCAGTAAACTTAACGCTGCCTATACAGTAAACTTTAATGACAACAGTACATTAAACAAAATGTATGAAGGATGGAAACAGCAACTAAAAAATCTAACCATTGACATGAGGGGTGAAGAGTTGCAAGGATATTTTAATTACCTGAAAAGTATTAATGTTCCATTCAAGGGCGGGCTGGGGCAGTATCGAAGGGTGCAGCATCTGGCTTATTTCAGCAAGGGGTTTATTGGTTTGGCCTCGCCGGATGAACAACCTCCTGAAACATTGAATATACTGGAACGGTTTGCTTATGTATTCAATCTTACATTTACCCGTTTCAATGACCTGCAGGTAGCAGAAGCGAATGCCTTAAAATCTGAGCAGGATCTTATTGAAATAAAAGAAGCCCGGCAGAAAGCAGAAGCAGCATTGGCTGAGCTGCAGGCCACACAAAAGCAACTTATCCAATCCGAAAAAATGGCTTCGCTGGGTGAACTCACCGCCGGCATTGCCCACGAAATTCAAAACCCGTTGAACTTCGTGAATAATTTTTCTGAAGTAAGTAATGAGTTGATAGAAGAACTCAAAGCCGAAAAGGCAAAGCCAATAAGTGAAAGGGACAATCAATTGGAGGATGATATTTTAAGAGACCTATCCGGTAACCTTGAAAAGATAAATCACCACGGCAAACGGGCCGATGCCATTGTAAAAGGAATGCTCCAGCACTCAAGAAGCAGTAGTGGAACAAAAGAGCCAACGGATATCAATGCTTTGTGTGATGAATATTTACGATTGGCTTACCATGGTTTAAGAGCAAAGGACAAATCTTTCAATGCGAAGTTTGAAACTGATTTCGATAACAGCATCGGTAAAATAAATGTAATGCCGCAGGAATTAGGCCGTGTGATCCTCAACCTGATCAACAATGCTTTTTATGCTGTAAGTGAAAAGAAAAAACTGGCAACAGGCAGCTATGAACCAACGGTAACAATAATTACGAAAAAAGCAGGTAATAAAGTTGAAATAAAAGTGACTGACAACGGAACGGGTATACCCGATTCGATAAAGGAAAAAATACTTCAGCCATTCTTCACCACCAAACCTACGGGGCAGGGAACCGGGCTGGGCCTTAGTTTGAGTTATGATATTGTTACCAAGGTACATGGAGGTGATCTGAAAATTGAAACCAAAGAAGGCGAAGGAACATCATTTATCATACTGATACCATCTGTATAAAAGCATAATGGCGAAAAGCAAATGCATAGTATTCCTGGCGACTTTTATTTTTTTGTCGCTTATTACTTACGCACAGGAAGTAAAGGATACTTTTTTCCTGAAAGCTGAGATGCTGAAAAACCTGTCGTGGTTCAACAACAGGTATCTTGAAATAACCGAAGGCTGGAAATATCATCCGGGCGATAAAGGTGATGCTGCAAATAACTGGACAAAACCCGGTTTCGATGACAGCAATTGGGAAACTGTAAAACCCAAACTTCTCATCGATAGCTTACCGAAAAGCGGTTGGAATGGTATTGGTTGGTTCAGGCTGCGGCTTGTTGTTGATCCGGAACTTCTGAACAAGCCTATCTGTTTTAATATTCTTCATGCAGGCGCTTCGGAGTTGTATATCGATGGTAAACTACTTGCCAGCTTTGGTAAAGTGGGGCATTCAATTCAGACTGAAGATGGCTTCAATGCGCTTACCAAATTGCCGCAATTAAATGTTTTTAAAGAACCGGAACATATAATAGCCATACGTTATTCCGGCTTTCATGTATTGCAGAACAGGCCGCCTACTGTGGATCAACTGGGTTTCCAGTTTATGGCAGGCGATCCTGATGAGGTAAACAATACCGTACTCAGTCACGGTATATTTTTCAGGCCACTTGAAGCATTGGTGATCGTCATACCGCTTACGTTTGCTTTGATACACCTGATTCTTTTTCTTTTCTATCGTCGTGAAAAGAGCAACCTTTATTTTTCATTGTTTGCAGCCACTTTCGCACTATGGGGTTACCTGGAACATGAGTCTATTGGCAATACCAATGCTGCATTTTCACTCTTGTTACAAAGGCTATGGCTGCCTTACCTGGCCCTCATGCCGATAACAGGTCTGCGTTTTCTTTATTCTCTTTTCTACAAAAAAGTGCCGGCACAGTTCTATGTATTTCTTTTTGTTGCCTTGGCAACGGCAGTCTGGTCGTGGTTCGCATTGATGCCATACCTGTCGCTTCTGCTCTTTGTGCTTTCACTTGCAGAAATGATAAGGGTTGTGATTGTGGCCATGCGAAAAAAAACACCCGGCGCCTGGATCATCGGTGCAGGCTTCGCAACATTCTGTGTAAGCCTGATACTGGTGATTGTGCTGGTTATTGCGGGAAGTTTTTCCCTTCTGTTGTGGTATGTACTTCTTTACCTGACAGGGGTGTTGCCTGTAATGCTTTCAATGTCAGTGTACCTTTCGCAGAAAGTTGCCACTACACATAAGAGCCTCGACATTGAACAGAAAAGGGCGGTTGAACTTCAACTGGAAAATACCCGAAAAGAAACTGAACTTAAAAAAGCAGCAGAATTAAAAACAGCTTACGATGCCCTGGAAGAAGCACACGCCAGCCTCAAAGCCACCCAGGCCCAGTTGATTCAATCCGAAAAAATGGCATCGTTGGGAGAACTCACTGCCGGCATTGCCCATGAAATTCAAAACCCGTTGAACTTCGTGAATAATTTTTCTGAAGTAAGTAATGAGCTGATAGAAGAACTCAAAGCCGAAAAGGCAAAGCCAATAAATGAAAGGGACAATCAATTGGAGGATGATATTCTGAATGATCTTTCGGGTAACCTTGAAAAGATAAATCACCACGGCAAACGAGCCGATGCTATTGTAAAAGGAATGCTCCAGCACTCAAGAAGCAGCAGCGGAACAAAAGAGCCAACCGATATCAACGCTTTGTGTGATGAATATTTACGATTGGCTTATCATGGTTTAAGAGCAAAAGACAAATCCTTCAATGCAAAATTTGCAACAGACTTTGATAACAGCATCGGTAAAATAAATGTGATGCCGCAGGAATTAGGCCGTGTGATCCTCAACCTGATCAACAATGCTTTTTATGCCGTTTCAGAAAGGAAAAAACTGCAGGAGCAGGACTATGAACCCACTGTAACCGTTAAAACAATAAAAGAGGATAACAGGATCAAAATACATGTGGTTGATAACGGAACAGGAATTCCGCCATCAATAAAAGAGAAAATATTCAACCCCTTTTTTACTACCAAGCCTACCGGGCAGGGCACCGGTTTGGGCCTGAGCTTGAGTTTCGATATTGTAAAAGCACACGGCGGAGCGTTACAGGTAGATTCAACAGAACATACCCCGGGCAACCGGCAAGGCGGAACAACTTTCTCCATCATTTTACCGGGTAATTAAGGGCCGTATGCCATACTGTTTAAATAAATGATCTTTTCGCAAGATTTTCCTTCATTTGAAATAATCGAACCCACCCGCTTGTCGTAATTTTGTGCTGAAAAAACCTTTTAAACTTTAAACGATGGGAAATAGTACTTCAACAGAACCAACACCAACAAACGGTGCAGAAAGCAAATGTCCTTTCAGTGGCGCCATGCTCAGAAAAACAGCCGGCGGAGGAACACGCAATACCGACTGGTGGCCCAATATGCTCAACCTCGGAATACTGAGGCAACACTCTGCATTATCAGATCCAATGGGTGATGCGTTCGATTACGCCAAAGAATTCAAAAGCCTCGACCTGCAGGCTTTGAAAAAAGATATTTATGAGCTGATGACCAACTCGCAGGACTGGTGGCCGGCCGATTATGGTCATTACGGCCCGCTTTTCATACGCATGGCCTGGCACAGTGCAGGAACCTATCGCATCCAGGATGGTCGCGGCGGTGGCGGAGCTGGCATGCAACGTTTCGCTCCGTTGAACAGTTGGCCTGATAACGCCAATCTTGATAAAGCAAGATTGCTTTTATGGCCGATCAAAAAGAAATACGGAAAGAAAATTTCGTGGGCCGATCTTATGATCCTTGCAGGAAACTGCGCCCTCGAATCCATGGGCTTTAAAACATTTGGCTTTGGCGGCGGCCGTGCCGATCAATGGGAACCGGCAGAAGATGTTTATTGGGGATCAGAAAATACCTGGCTGGGCGATAAACGTTATACCGGCGAACGTAACCTCGATAACCCACTCGCTGCAGTACAGATGGGACTTATTTATGTAAATCCCGAAGGCCCTAACGGCAACCCCGACCCGATAGCGGCAGCAAAAGATATTCGTGAAACTTTTGTACGCATGGCCATGGATGATGAAGAAACAGTTGCATTGATTGCCGGCGGACACAGCTTTGGTAAAACACACGGAGCCGCCGATCCTTCAAAGTATGTTGCCAAAGAACCGGCAGCTGCAGAAATGGAAGAAATGGGAATGGGTTGGAAAAACTCTTTTGAAAGCGGTTGCGGCGCTCACACCATCACCAGTGGCCTCGAAGGAGCCTGGACCACCACGCCAACAAAATGGAGCAATAACTTCTTTGAAAATCTTTTCGGGTACGAATGGGAACTCACCAAAAGTCCGGCAGGCGCCCACCAATGGAAACCCAAAGGCAATGCAGGTGAAGGACTGGTGCCTGATGCTCACGATCCGAACAAACGTCATGCTCCGTTTATGTTGACAACAGACCTGTCGCTTCGTTTCGATCCGGCTTACGAAAAGATATCACGCCGTTTCCTCGAAAACCCCGATGAGTTTGCTGATGCATTTGCCCGTGCATGGTTCAAACTCACACATCGCGACATGGGGCCACGTGCACGCTACCTGGGTGCGGAAGTGCCTTCAGAAGAATTGATCTGGCAGGATCCGGTTCCGGCTGTTGATCATGAACTGATCAACAACGATGATATCACAGCATTAAAAGCAAAACTGCTGGCTTCGGGATTATCTGTAGCAGAACTCGTTTCTACAGCCTGGGCTTCAGCTTCAACCTTCCGTGGTTCCGATAAACGTGGTGGTGCCAATGGAGCCCGCATACGCCTGGCTCCTCAGAAATTCTGGGAAGTGAACAACCCTGCACAACTTTCAAAAGTGCTTGATATACTTGAAGGAATTCAGAAAGAATTCAATGCATCACAAAGCGGAAATAAAAAAGTTTCTCTCGCCGATATCATTGTATTAGGCGGCTGCGCTGCTATTGAAAAAGCTGCCAAAAACGGCGGTGCAAACATAACAGTACCTTTCACTCCCGGCCGCACAGATGCTTCGCAGGAGCAAACCGATGTAGAATCATTTGCTGTAATGGAGCCTTTGGCTGACGGTTTCCGCAATTATGCAAAAAAGAATATTCCAGGCTCGCAGGAAGAAATGCTGATCGATAAAGCACAATTGCTGAACTTAACAGCACCGGAACTCACGGTGCTCTTTGGCGGGTTGCGTGTGTTGAATATAAATACAGGCGGAACAAAGCACGGAGTGTTTACTAAGAATCCGGGTGTACTAAGCAATGATTTTTTTGTAAACCTGCTTGATTTCGGAACAACCTGGAAAGCGACTACTGAAGCAAAAGACCAGTTTGAAGGATTCGACCGTATATCCGGGCAGGTTAAGTGGACTGCAACAAGAGTTGATCTTATCTTCGGTTCCAATTCAGAGTTGCGTGCACTGGCGGAAGTATATGCCTGCGATGATTCAAAAGATAAATTCATGAATGATTTTGTGGCCGTATGGAATAAAGTGATGAACCTTGACCGGTTTGACCTGGTATAAGTACTGCTGAATTTCACAGTTAGAGGTGGCTCAATAGAGGGCCACCTTTTTCATTGGCAGAAAATGACTAACTTAAATCATGATAAGGATCTTAACCATCTGCCTGCTTATCCTGCTATGTAATACAGTCCATCTATCTGCACAAAATAATTTTCCACCGGTTTACGAAATAAAAACAGATACCACAAAACAGGTGTTGGATTCCGTTTACTGGCAGAAGCTTGAAGACAAAGCAGGTAAATGGACTTTTGAAGAAGTAATTAGAGAGCCACTTTCAGCAAAGTTTCACATACAGGGTGTAAAGCCGGATGGTATTGATACCACGGGAATAAAAACTAATTGGTTAAGGTATCGTCTCAGGAATACGATGCAGCATGATGCCCGGATCTCGATAACACAGCCCATCGATTTTTTCGACCTCTATATTATTAAGCAAGATGGGAAGGCGCTTCATTATCGCCTGGGCTGGCTTAGAAAATGGGAAGAAAGAGCTGGACTAAAATCGATAGATTGGGCGGGCGCTTTGCCGATTACGCTGAAACCCGGAGAAGAGATCACAGTGTATGAAAGAAGAAACGAATCAAAAAAAACATATCATGCAAACAGTGTTTACATTGTTAGCACAGACCAGCTCATACAGGAGCAATATATAAATTATTTAGACAGCAGGGAATTTTACTTTGCCAATTTTCACTTGCAGGAGGCTTTTATATTGGGCCTTATTTTTATTTCAATCCTGGTAAGCCTCTTTTTCTACCGGGCAGTAAAAGAAAAAGTTTACCTCTTTTTTGCTTTCTACGCTTTTTTCCTGGCAATAAACCGGCTCTACAATATTACAGGCGCTTATACGCAACTTTATCGTCAGGATCTTTTTAAGTATGTAGAATACCTTGCTTTGGCATGGACATTTATACCCTTTTTCCTCACCCAGTTTATCAGGTATTTTTTCGGAGTAAAAAGCCGGTACCCAAAATGGGACAAATTCCTGTATGGAAGTGCATGGCTGAATGTGCTTTCGGGGGTTGCAGGAATAGGGCTCACTTTAATGAATATGAGTATTTCGGGAATTTTCCATGCAGCCGGGGCGTTGCTGGCATTCATAATCATCCCCTTCAGTTTGGTTTTTACTTCCTTCCTCTATATTAAAAGCAAAAACAAATCGTTTAGGTATATCGCTGTAGGGGCTATTCCATTAATGTCTTTTTATTTTATTACTACGGCACTTCAGCAACCAGGCATTTCTCTTTTTTCTATCCAACACTTCTTAAACTTCCTGGAAGAAAATTTCAGGCTTATTGAAATGATCCTCTTGTGTTGGTTGCTGGTTTGTTTTATCCGGGTATTAATCATGCGCTTTGAAATCCTTCAGAAGGAAAATGTTAACCAGGCATTGGAAAAGGAGCGCATGGCAAAAGAAAAGGAAATAGAGCGCAGTGAATTGATAGCAGCGCAAAAAATTCATTTGGAGACAGAAGTGGCCGAAAGAACAGCAGAGCTGAAAGTATCACTTGAAAATCTAAAAGCAACCCAGTCGCAATTGATACAAAGTGAAAAAATGGCTTCTCTCGGTGAACTCACAGCTGGCATTGCTCATGAAATACAGAACCCGTTGAATTTTGTGAATAATTTTTCTGAAGTAAGCAATGAGCTGATAGAAGAACTCAAAACCGAAAAGGCAAAACCCGAGAGGGAAAGAGACAAGGCACTGGAAGATGATTTATTGAATGATATAGCTCAGAACCTCCAGAAAATAAATCACCATGGAAAACGTGCAGATTCCATTGTAAAAGGGATGTTGCAACACAGCAGGAACAGCGGTGGCCAGAAAGAACTTACCGATATAAACAACCTCACCGATGAATGCCTTCGCCTGAGTTTTCATGGCATGCGTGCAAAAGATAAGTCGTTCAATTCAAAAACGGAAACAAGTTTTGATGAAAGCCTGCCGAAGATAAACATAGCATCACAGGAAATCGGCCGCGTGCTGTTGAATCTCTTTACCAATGCGTTTTATTCAGTATCACAAAAAAGAAAATCCGGTATAGCCGGGTATGATCCTGTTGTATCTGTTGCCACTGAAAAGATAGGTGATGCTGTTAAGATATCCATTAAAGACAACGGCATGGGTGTTCCACAGAAAGTACTGGATAAGATATTTCAACCTTTTTTCACAACCAAACCCACCGGCGAGGGAACCGGGCTAGGATTAAGCATGAGTTACGACATAATTACCAAAGGGCATGGTGGAGAACTGAAAGTGGAAACCAGTGAAGGTGAATACGCTGTATTCAGTATTATTTTACCATTTAAAACCTAAATTGGACAAATGAAAATTCTTGTAGTTGATGATGAGCAGGATGTACAGGCGCTTTTTGAACAACGATTCCGGAGGGAGATCCGGAGTGGTGAACTGCATTTTTCTTTTGTATTTTCAGGGGAAGATGCGCTGGAGTATATGAAAACACATAATCATGAAGCTGTGCTGATACTTTCAGACATTAACATGCCGGGAATGAGCGGGCTGCAGTTGCTGGAGCATATCAAGGAAAAATATGAAACGCCGCCACCTGTTGTTATGATGATCACCGCTTACGGAGATGATGAAAATTATAACCAGGCTATGAAACTAGGTGCGGATGATTTTCTTACCAAACCGGTTGACTTTACCTTATTGAAAGATAAACTTAAAAATATCGGGGTATGACAAAGATCCTTGTGGCCGATGACGAGGCCGACCTGGAAACATTGATACGCCAGAAGTTCAGGCAGAAGATCAGGGAACAGCAATACGATTTTGTATTCGCCTGTAACGGTAATGATGCACTACAGAAAATTCAGCAAAACCCCGACGTGGATATTGTACTGAGCGATATTAACATGCCGGAAATGGATGGCCTCACTTTATTGAGCAGGCTTGGAGAATCTTCTCCCATGATCAAAACAGTGATGGTGTCGGCTTATGGCGATATGGATAATATCCGTACTGCCATGAACCGCGGTGCTTTTGATTTTGTAACCAAGCCCGTAAACTTTGATGACCTCGAACTTACCATGCAGAAAACCATCAGGCATGTGGAACAGTTAAGAGAAACACTGAAAGCCATTAAGGAAAACAATATCCTGAAAATGTACGTGGATCAGAATGTACTCAATTTCATGGGCAGCCGGGAATACGAACAATCGCTGATGGCAAACGAAACAATAGAAGCGAGCGTTGCTTTCATTGATATATGCGGATTTACAGCCATAAGCGAGAAAGAAAGTCCTGATACAGTTGTGCAGCTGCTCAATAAATATTTTGATATCATGGTGAAAGAGATCATCGAACAAAACGGGCTGGTAGATAAGTTCATCGGCGATTGTGTGATGGCGGTATTCAAAGGCAACTATCATTTAGACCGGGCCATTGATGCCTGTATCGCCATCAGGAATAAAATTTCAGCGATACAGGAGAGTAATGAGTTTGCACCACGGGTTTCAATCGGGATAAACAGTGGGGAAATGATATCGGGTAATATCGGCTCTGAAACCTTAAAGCGGCTTGACTATACTGTTATTGGTGATACCGTAAATACAGCACAACGCATGCAGGCAGCGGCAGGTGTAAACCAGGTGCTTATCAGCGCATCCTGCTACGAAAAAGTAAAACAATCATTCAATTGCCGTAAGATCGGTGATGCGGTTCTCAAGAACAAAGAGCAGGCCGTTACACTATATGAAGTGGTAGATTAAAACTGTAGTTATTAAAATCAAAACCTGATCATGCAATACCAGGAAGCATATTCCTTTTTGATAAAAAAACTGGAGACCGGCTTGCCGGCATACCTGAGCTATCACAATGCCCAACACACCAAAAATGTAATAAATGCTGCAGAACAACTGGCTGTATCGGAAAACATTTCGCAGGAAGACCTCGTGTTATTAAAAACGGCAGCGTTGTTTCATGATGCCGGTTTTTTGCAACATCACAATAACCATGAAGAACTTTCCTGCCGGTTGGCACAAAAATATTTACCGGGTTTTGAATATTCCGATGAACAGGTTGATAAGATCTGTCGTGCCATCATGGCAACCAAAATTCCCCAAACCCCCGTTGATAAACTGGGCGAATTGCTTTGCGACGCCGATCTTTATTATCTTGGAACAAATCAATACCAGGAGTATGCAGACAAGCTGCGGCAGGAGCTTAAAAAAACAGGTCTTGTTAAAACAGAAACCGACTGGGAACTATTGCAGGTGGAATTTCTTTCCAATCACCGATACTTCACACAAACTGCAGTAAAGGAACTGGAACCTCAGAAACAAAAAGTACTTGAAAAGCTGAAATCGAAAATTGATTCATCAATCGTAGTAAAACACAAAAGCTCTACTGCAGAGATAGTAGAAGATGTGGTGTCAACTTTACTTGGTGTTTTGTTTGCCGGGGTGGCTTTGAAATTATTCCTCGTACCGAATCATTTTTTTGATGGAGGCGTTACCGGTGTGTCGCTGCTGATACATGAAATATATCACTTCAACCTTGGGCTTGTGATCCTGTTGTTGAATCTTCCCTTGATCGCTATCGGGTATTTTACCGTAGGAAGGAAATTCGCTTATCGTACTTTGATCAGTGTTATTTTATTAGGTGTTTGTTTATTGCTGATTCCCGATTATGCACTCACGGCAGATAAACTGCTGATCTCTATTTTCGGAGGTGTGTTCCTCGGTATAGGGATCGGTTTGATCATGCGGGCAGGTGCTGCTTTGGATGGTATTGAAGTACTGGCACTGTATACGTTGAAAAGAACTTCTTTCACCATCACGGAGATCATACTCGGCATCAACATCATCATCTTCATCATTGCAGCTTTCAATTTTGGTGTTGAAACAGCTCTGTATTCGATACTCACTTATTTCACGGCAACAAGAACCATTGATTATGTTGTTGAAGGGTTGCAGGCTTTCACCGGTGTTACCATCGTTTCATCAAAAAGTGAAGTGATCAAATACCAACTTGTAAATAAGCTCGGACGGGGAATCACCGTTTATAAAGGAGAACGTGGTTTTTTGCCGGGAAAATTTGAGATCAGCCATGATTGTGATATCATATTTACCGTGATAACAAGACTTGAGTTGCGAAAACTGAAAAACCTTGTTCACGAAGTTGATCCCAAAGCTTTTGTATTTGCAAGTACGATCAAGGAAGCATCAGGTGGTGTTATCAACAGGAGAAACCAGCATTGATAGAAGGTAAAATCATCAATTAAAAATAATAAATAACCGGGTTCCGTTTCTGCCCGGGTTATCAATAACTGCCGATATTGTCAATATCATCATTGATCACATCAGTTTTTTTCTCTAGGATAAAGCGTATGAGCAGGTAGCCACCAAATGCACAGAAAAGACCAAACAACATTAATCCTACCAGGTTTTTATTTCCAAGCAATGAGAGCCCGAGCATCAGGCCAAAGATTTCAAAAGCGATCCAGCTCAGTACAGTAAGGATTTTCCATTTACCCGGGTGTTCGCCTTTACGTTCAGCAAGCTTGCCGATACTTCTTGTAAGCAGAAAGAGTAGAATAAGTTCTATCATGAACAGAGGAATATAACATCAGTAATAAAAAATGCAAAAGCCGGGAAATAATGAAACTACCCAACTTTTACATTCCTCATT
>JAFDXA010000427.1 GCA_018268185.1 Bacteroidota bacterium | reverse complement strand
TCTCTCCATGCAGGTGCAGCACACGACCGGAGCCGGCTCTCTCATGCAGGTCGTCAATATTCTGCGTTACGATCGTAACATCGAAATCTTTTTCAAGGGAGGCGATCATCTTGTGTGCTGCATTGGGTTCAGCTTTGGAAACCTCTCTCCTTCTCATATTGTAAAAATCGAGTACCAGTTGTGGGTTCTTTTTAAATGCCCGTGGCGTTGCCACATCTTCAATATTGTATCCCATCCACAGTCCATCGCTGTCGCGGAATGTTTTCAAACCACTTTCAGCACTCATGCCCGCTCCCGTAAGCACTACGATATGTTTTTTACTCATTCCCAAACTTACACATTCTGCTTCATTGCTTTAAAAGGTCTCATCTTTCTCCACATGAAAATGGCAATTAAGGTTATCAATACCAGTGGCCAGATGGAAGTAAGCCCGATGATTAAAGTCTCGAACCATGATAACCCGTTTTTAAATGCTGAACCCAGGCTGGTAAAAAATCCGGGATCAGTCCGTGGTGCCACCACTCCTGTTAATGGCTGAAAGAAAGTAAGTTCAATGGTGCTGAAGGCTGCTGCATGCGACAGGTAATTTATTCTTCCGGCAGTACCCTCGATCTCTGCCTGCATATCATCGATCTCCTGCTGCACCTTTAGCACTTCTTCCATATTTTTTGATTGTTTCAAAAATTCAAGATATTTCAGGCGCATCTGCTTTTTTGATTCAAGCCTTGCTTTTGTATCAACCACTTCGGCGGTTACATCATCCGTACTGATCTTTCTTTCCAATGTTTTTGTGCTATCTCCGGAAAAACTGTTCAGCATGTCTTCGAACTGCGCAACAGGCACTTTGATGCTGACCACCGTTTCTATTTTATCATCTGCATAATGCTGTTCTTCCTGGGCGATATATGCGCCAAACTGTTTGATCGTTTTATGTACAGCATCATTGTACTGCCTGAAATTTTTTACTTCCAGTTTTAATGTACCCGTTTTGATGATCTTCTTATCCCAATCAACGCTGGCAGCCGGGTTACCGGTAGCAGGTGGCGGCGCTGCTGTGCCGACTGAATCCAAAGTCTGTGGTGATTGAAGTTCATAGCCAGGTTTGTCTTGTGTTTTTTGTTCTGCTTTGAGTTCAGCTAACTGAATGTCGTTTACGGCAGTTTTTTCATTTTTCTTAAGATTGCAGGCTGAAAGTATAAGCATGGCAAGGCCTGCAGCGATCGCTGGTTTTGTTTTCATGATCCAGGTTTTTAAAATGATGAGATGCTGCTTGATACTTATTTCATAATTTTTGTAACCGGGAGTAATTGTTAAAGGAAAGTGTAAAAGAGAATTTGAAAGTGTGTAAATGTGGTAATTTGGAAATTTGATAATGAGCCTATTCACTTACAATCAGCCTGTATTTCGTAATTCATCATTTCTTGTTCCTTGTTGGATATTCATGTGAAGATGGTAAATGTGAAAATTTGAAAATGGGTGACTCGGTTTAATGATGAAGTACTATACACTTTATCAATCACAATTCCGAGTTCTATGTTCGATATTCAGCTTCTTTGTTTTATTATTTTTCGCCGGCCATATTCATAATCACATCCCATTCTTCATCGGTTACCGGGGATACAGAGAGGCGGCCGATGCGGAGCAAAGCCATGTTGGCAAGTTTCTTTTCTTTCTTCATAGCAGCCAGGGATACGGGCTTTTTGATTTTTTTATGTGCCTTGAAATCAACAACCACCCAATTGGTATCATCGGTAGTAGGATCCTGGTAAAATTCCTTCACCACTTTTGCAATGCCAACGATCTCCAGCCCTTCATTGCTGTGATAAAAAAATGCTTCATCTCCTTTCTTCATCGCTTTAAGGTGGTTGCGTGCAGCATAGTTACGAACGCCATTCCACATGGTTTGTTTTTCCTGTACAAACTGATCCCAGCTATATACCGAAGGTTCTGATTTGATAAGCCAATGCGCCATAAGATGTAGTTGAATAAGTTAAATGCTGTTGTTGCAAATCTAATATTTGAATGGTAATCAACCTCGATTTTGTTTTTCGGAAAATAAATTGTTATCGCTTAACCTGCAAAGCAAATCCATTAACAGGTTTAATCCGTACCTGTTTATGATCAACAGCCGTTGCTGCCTATAATCTTAATGTAAATTGCCAGAATACAAATGCTGAAATCTATTCCCAGCCACTGGCCAGTACATCGGCCATGTGCATGGTTTTAAGATTGTAGTTCTTTGATTTGATGTAGCCATCCAACTGCATGAGGCAACTCATATCGGTGGATATAATATACTCAGCACCGGTGGCGAGCGCATTCTGTATTTTCTGGTCGGCCATGCCGATAGAGATCGGTTCAAACTTAACCGAGAAAGTACCGCCAAAACCGCAACAGGTTTCATTGTCGGCCATTTCAACCAGTTCCAGTCCCTTTACATGGCTCAGCAGTTTCCGCGGTCCTTCTTTTATTTTACATTCACGCAAAGCGGCGCAACTATCGTGGTAGGTTGCTTTGGCATTCAATACAGCTCCATAGTTCTCGATCTTCAGAACATCGGTAAGAAACTCGGTGAATTCATATATTCTTTTACCCAGGTTCCTGGCCGGGTTGTGTGATGTGGTATTCTCGAACAGTTTCGGGTAGTAGTTTCTCACAAACCCTACACAACTGGCACTGGGTCCGACGATATAATCCACGGTATCAAAATCACGTATGAATTTTTGCGCCACATCTCTTGCATCGTCAACAAAACCTGCATTGAAAGCGGGTTGGCCACAGCAGGTCTGGTTGGTATTGTACGCCACATCACAGGAAGCTTTTTCCAGCACCTTCACCATATTAAACGCTGTTTGCGGGTAAAGCTGATCAATAAAACAAGGTATGAAGAGTTGGATTTTCAATGTAACGTGTTTGTTTTGTTCAGGAATATCTGGAACCTGGCAGGCACCATTATCTGCGTTCCTGGAAAGAACGTGACAATCCGATCATTTTAATGGCTGTGGCAGCAGCTTCTGCTCCTTTGTTGCCATGCTTGCCTCCTGTTCGCTCATCAGCCTGTTCCTGCGTATTCACTGTAAGTACACCGAATATGGTTGGGATTGGCAGCGTGAGGTTGAGTTGTAAAACCCCATCTGTAACTGCATTGCAAACGTATTCAAAATGTGGGGTATCTCCTCTTAAAACACAGCCGAGGGCTATAAAGGCGGAAGGCTTATCATCTTTGTATTTGTGATGATTCCAGTAATGCTGGATGGCAAAAGGTATCTCAAAGGCGCCGGGAACGGTTACAACTTTGAACGGGATATTGTGTTGCTGCAGCAGTTCGGTGCACCCTTTTTCGAGCGGATCAACCGTTTGCGGGTTCCATTCAGTACGCACAATAACAACACAGGCATCCTTGGGTATCTGGATGCCTGTTGTATTGATTATTTCTGATGAGCTTATCGCCATGC
>JAFDXA010000426.1 GCA_018268185.1 Bacteroidota bacterium | reverse complement strand
GAAATACATAAGCATGCGACATGGTAACTGGTTGATTGGTTAATAAAAAAATGCAATCGCTGAATCCTGTTAAAGTTTTCAACGATTGCAAATTCGTATAATAAATTCAATTCCTGAAATCGTATTGCTTAATGAAGTTTGGCGCTGATGAGTTTCATGAATTCGCTCCTGGTTTCATTCTTTTCGAACTCACCAAAAAAAGCAGAAGTAGTAGTAACCGAATTCTGTTTGGAGATTCCCCTCATCATCATGCAAAGGTGCGATGCTTCAATAACCACCGCTACGCCGATCGGGTTCAGACTTTCTTTGATGGCCATGAGGATTTCATGTGTAAGTCTTTCCTGCACCTGCAGGCGGCGGCTGAACACATCAACAACCCTTGCTATCTTGCTCAGACCGGTGATGTAACCATTCGGTATATAGGCAACGTGCGCTTTTCCAAAGAAGGGAAGCATGTGGTGTTCGCACATACTATAGATTTCAATGTCTTTTACAATCACCATTTCACTTACCGATTCGTGAAACTTTGCTGATTCAAGTATGGCTTTCGCATCCAGTGAATATCCTTGTGTAAGGTATTGCATGGCTTTTGCCATCCGTTCTGGTGTTTTCAGTAAGCCTTCGCGTTCAGGGTTTTCTCCAAGCAACTGTATGCTTTCTTTGTAGCTCCTTATAAGTGAAGCGGTAATTGCTTCATCATATTCTTCAATTTTCCTGTATGCCATTGATAGAAATTAAAATATATGTTTTATGATGCAGGGTATTCCACAAAATTTCTTTCTGTTTCATAAAGACGAACCTGCATATCGAGTTGTTCGTTGATAAGTGGCCTCAGGATATTGTAAATAACAACAGCAATATTTTCAGCTGTAGGATTTAGGGATTTGAATTCGGGGCAATCTTCATTCAGGTTCCTATGATCAAATCTTTCTATGATGTGGTCATGTACAAGTTCACTTAAAACTTTCATGTCCATAACATAACCTGTTTGAGGGTCCGGTATGCCGGATACTTTTACCACCAGTTCATAATTATGACCATGATAATGTGGATTGTTGCATTTGCCGAACACTGCATTGTTTTTTGCTTCATCCCATTTTGGGTTTGTGAGTCGGTGAGCAGCGTTGAAATGTTCCCTTCTGAAAACGGCAACTTTATTGTTCATGATTCAAATAAACAAATGACTGTAAAAAAGGTTTGCGATTTGCCGGTATTTTCAGGTTGTTTTAAAACAGAAGTGTGCTGTTCATCAATCAAGCCGGCCCATATCGTATATAAAAGTACGATTTGTTGAAGGAATAAGATTACTCTCCGAAATATTCCACGTAAATGCGTGGTGTTTCATGAAGTTTCAGTGCATGTAGGGAAACTCCTTCAGGAAGATTTGGCGCCAGTTGGTTCCAGATGCCGATGATCAGGTTTTCAATGGAGCACAATTTGTCTTTCATAAAAGGAACATCCATGTTCAGGTTTTTATGATCAAGCTGTTCGATCACATGATCTTTTACAATAACACTTAACTTCTTTACATCAAAGACAAAACCGGTTCCCGGATCGGGATTTCCTTTTATCGTAACGTGCAGTTCAAAATTGTGGCCATGCCAGTTTTCATTGGCGCACTTGCCAAAAACCTCTTCATTTTTTTCCCGGCTCCAGGCTGGATTATACAGCTTGTGGGCTGCGTTAAAATGTTCTATCCGGGTAATATAAACCATCGCTTCTTCAAAATTTCCGCAAAGGTAGCCAGTATCGGGTAAAATATGAAGCATAAGTTCGAAATTTGTGGGATGCAGATCCTACTGGCAGCAGCTACTCAATTTGAAATGAGTCCTTTACTGGAAAAACATCCTTCGGCAGATTTCCTGGTAACAGGGGTAGGGGCGCCCCAGGCCATTTACCAGTTTACCCGCCGGCTTCAGCAGATGGATTATGATCTTGTTATACAGGCAGGTATAGCCGGTAGTTTTGATCATACGCTTGCTTTGGGCGATGTGGTGCTTGTTTGTGAAGATTGCTTTGCAGATATCGGGATCTTTGAGGGCGGGCAGTTTTATACTGTTTTTGAAAAGGGATTGGCAGCGGCAGACGAGTCTCCATTCAGGGAAGGATGGCTGAAAAATGATCACCCATTGCTTCGGCAACAGGAATATAAAAAGGTGAAAGGGATCACGGTAAATACAGTTACTGATGATCAGCGACAGATTGAACTCTTGAGAGCGAAATTCAAACCGGAAATCGAAACCATGGAAGGAGCCGCATTGCATTATGTATGTGTTGCTCAACAGGTTCCTTTTATCCAGGTGAGAAGCATCAGTAATTATATTGGTGAAAGAGATAAATCAAAATGGAAAATGAAAGAGGCGATTGAAAATCTTGGCAAAGCCCTGGAAGGAATATTACATGATATTTCAACCAATGGCCAGGATCCGGCAACCAGTATCTAGCATCTAGTATCCAGCATCCAGTATCAAGTACCCAGTATCCAGAATCATCATATCAAATAGTTCAATCAATCATCAAACAAATCAACAGGAAACCAAACAACCCCACGCATGAAATTCACTCTTGGCTTTTCTCCTTGTCCAAACGATACTTTTATTTTTGACGCACTTGTGAATAATAAGATCGACAGGAATGGAATTGAATTTGAACCAGTGCTGGAAGATGTACAAACACTCAATGAATGGGCGCTTGAAGGAAAGCTTGATATAACCAAGTTAAGTTATGCTGTTTTGCCCCTGGTATTGGATAAATACAAGCTGTTGAACAGCGGAAGTGCATTGGGAAAAGGAGTAGGCCCGTTGCTGATTACGAATAGACCGGATGCGGTTATGCAAATAGAAGAAGAAACTGTAGCGATTCCCGGAATCAATACCACAGCCCACCTGCTTTTTTCATTGGCTTATCCAGACGTTCGTAAAAAAACATTTCTCCGGTATGATGAGATAGAAAATTATGTATTGGAGGGTAAGGGGCCAGGTGTAATCATTCATGAGAACAGGTTCACATACCAGCAAAAAGGGCTTTTTAAAATAACCGACCTGGGAGATTTTTGGGAAACCAACACAGGCAATTCAATTCCTTTGGGAGGAATAGTGATCAGGAAAGAAATAGATCCGAAAGTTCAGCAACAGGTAGATAAACTCATACGCAAAAGTATTGAGCATGCTTTTTCCAGGTACCCGGAGTTGAATGATTATATACGATTACATGCACAGGAGATGAGTGAAGATGTGATGAGAAAGCATATTGATCTTTATGTGAACGATTATTCTATTGATCTTGGAGAGGATGGAAAACGTGCTGTAAAAAAGATAATAGAAGTATTCAACAGCAGTAATAATAGTAAGATTTCAACCACTGATATTTTTGTTCACAGCAACACTTAACCGGTTAGTGATTTTCCTTTCCCTTTAGTGCCCTGGCATATACTTCGAGGCAACGTTTCCTGGCAAATTCATGTTCAATAATAGGTTGCGGATAACCAAACTCCTGGAATTCAGGAACCCATTTTTTGATGTATGTAAGATCGGGATCGAATTTTTTTGTCTGGAGGTAAGGATTAAAAACCCTGAAATACGGGGCTGCATCACATCCGCTTCCTGCGGCCCATTGCCAGCCGCCATTGTTGGCTGCGAGGTCGAAGTCAAGCAGTTTTTCAGCGAAGTAAGCTTCTCCAAGTCTCCAGTCGAGCAACAAGTGTTTGCACAAAAATGAGGCTACGATCATGCGCACCCGGTTGTGCATGAAGCCGGTTTCATTCAATTCACGCATGCCGGCATCAACGATCGGGTAGCCGGTTTGTCCATCGCACCATTTTTTAAATTCTCCTTTATCTTTTTTCCATTCGATATGATCATAGGCGGGTTTAAAAGCTTTGCCAAGGCCAACATGCGGGAAATGCCAAAGGATCATGTGGTAAAAATCACGCCATATCAATTCGTTCAGGTATGTTTCTGATAATTTGCCCGCTTTAGCGGCAAGTTGCCTGATACTGATGGTGCCGAACCGGAGGTGAACGCTTAAGCGGCTTGTTCCATGTATGCCGGGGAAATCCCTTTGTTTTCCATATTTCCTGATAAGCTCTTCATTGAGTTGTTTTACGGGAAATTTTTTAGTTGTTTCCTGGAAGCCAATATCTTTTAGTGAAGGCACTTTCTTAACTGGAGAAGTTATAAAGCGCTTAAAGTACTTTGCTGTTGGATAGGGTTTTAAATAAAATTCATTCAGGATGGCTTTCCATTTACGGCTGTATGGTGTGAAAACGGTGTAAGGTTTTCCATCATCCTTCAGCACTTCATTTTTTTCAAAAATTACCTGGTCTTTAAAAGAACTGAAGTTTATCCCTTTTCCTTTCAGCAGGGAAGCCACCTGTTCATCACGTTTCCGGGCATAGGGCTCATAGTCATGATTTGTAAAAACAGTGTCGATGGAATAGAGGGAGATTATTTTTTTGAATGCAGATTCCGGGCTGTCGTAATGTACTTCAAGTGATGAACCAAAAGAGATCAGTTTCTCCTGTATGCTTTCCAATGCTTCGTGAATAAAACAAACACGCAGGTCTGTTTTATTTTCCAGCCTGTCAAGTATGTTTCTGTCAAAAATAAAAACAGGTAGCACAGGCTTGCCGGCTTTTAAAGCATGAAATAAACCAGCGTTGTCCTCTAGCCTGAGGTCGCGGCGAAACCAGAATACGTTAATTGATTGGGAGGGCATAAAAGATAAAAGGGATTAACAAAGTATATCCGGATTTGTTTGCCTGATATCCGCAAAAATTTTCCTGGTAAGATCGTTCAGGTACTTCTTGTTTTCTATTTCTGCAACCCAACGTATGTTGTAGATGGAGTTTGTAAGAAAAACCTCGTCTGCAGTCAATAACATTTCCCTACTAACAGTGGTTTCTGTAACATCAAAACCATTTTGCCTGAGTTGTTGAAGAACGAAATTTCTCATAACGCCTGCAACCGGCCCTTCGTTTAAGGCAGGTGTAATGATCCTGTTTTCTGAAATAATAAAGATATTAGCTATAGTGCTGTCGCAGATATTGTTGTTGCTGTTCAGGATAACAGCATCGTTGCATTGCTGTTCTTTAGCAGCGATTGCCCCCATGAAGTAGGGTAGGTAGTTGTTGTGTTTCAGTGAGCTGAACTGATCGATTGTTTTTTT
>JAFDXA010000425.1 GCA_018268185.1 Bacteroidota bacterium | reverse complement strand
CATGCGATGCGGCGTGGCCTATTCCCAGTTGTCGGAAAAATAAGTAACCGGTTCGGGTTAATTCATGTTTATGATCTGGTAGCAGCAATCGAAGCTTGGTTAACGTCAGAACAAAACATCCAAGGTGTTTTTGAACTGGATGATGGTACACCAGGCGGATATAGTTATCAGGAATTAACAGAATTGGCGCGTCAAGTTTGGAAGCGTCCAATTCATTGCGTTGCGATTCCGGATCCGCTCATTCGAGGCATTGCATCGGTAAATCTTTGGCTTGCGCGATTATTTCATTATTCTCCCATGCTGACCCCAGGAAAAGTGAATGAGCTGCAACATCCTGATTGGGTATGTGATAATGCGCCCTTGATCCATGAACTTCCCGCATGGCGCCCGAGAATTCGTTTACAAGATGTATTATCTGAAGTAATCTAACTTCAAAATTTAACCACGCCGAATTTAATTTATGACTGACAGTAATTACGATGAGATCATGCAGTTACTCTGCGATCGCTTAAGTAGTTTAACCAATACTAATGCGCAGATATCCCCCGAAACAAATCTAATCAGCCAATTATCGATCGATTCGATCAAACTTCTTAATTTGATCATGGAAGTAGAAGATACTTTTGATATTTCAATTCCGATTAACGCTCTGGCCGATGTGCAAACAGTGCGCGAGTTGGTCGATTTGGTACATAAAATTAAATCAGCGTCATAATGAATTTATTAGAGAAAATTGATGCGGCCGCTGCTGCAAGAAAGGCGCTTTTGCCTAATGGCGTGGGTGCATTTGGTATTCCGATCGAAGAAGTTTATTCTGCAACCGAAGCGAGAATCGGTGACCGCCGCGTACTTTTGCTTGGGACCAATAATTATCTGGGATTAACTTTTGCTCCTGAATGCATCCAGGCGGCTCATGAAGCTATTGACAAGGAAGGCACGGGAACGACAGGTTCGCGAATGGCTAACGGCAGTTACTTCGGTCATCGTGCGCTCGAAAAAGAATTTGCTGATTTTTATCAATGCAACTCCAGCATTGTATTTACAACCGGTTATCAAGCGAATCTGGGTACCATTTCCGGCCTGGTCGGCCCAGGGGATACGGTATTGATCGATGGTGATTCGCACGCGAGTATTTACGATGGTTGTATTCTCAGCGGTGCGGATATCATTCGCTTCAAACACAATGACGTAACCGATATGGAAAAACGGCTGCGCCGTTTGGGCGATCGCGTTGAGACTACATTGATTATCGCTGAAGGGATTTACAGTATGCTCGGCGATCAAGCGCCTTTAGCCGAGATCGTTAAACTAAAGAATGCCTATGGTTGTATCCTGTTATTGGACGAGGCGCACTCGCTCGGTGTGCTGGGCGAAACCGGTCAAGGCCTTGTTGAAAAGACGGGTTTGTTGCAAGAAGTGGATTTCATTACCGGTACGTTCAGTAAGAGTTTATGCAGTATTGGCGGATTTTGTGTGAGTAATCATCCGCAGCTTGAGCAACTGCGCTACATCAGTCATCCGTATATTTTTACCGCATCGCCCTCTCCCGCAACGATTGCATCGACCCGTGCGGCATTGGAGTTGTTACGCAAGGGCAGTCACTTACGCAAACAATTATGGGATAACTGCACGCAATTATATTCAGCGCTCAAGGAAGCCGGTTATGTTCTTGGTCCGGATCCTGGGCCGGTCATCGCTGCTGTCGTAGATACGCCGCAACAAGCGCTTCTGTTGTGGCAACAGTTGCTCGAACATAATATTTATGTGAATTTGATTTTGCCGCCTGCTGCGCCCGAAGGTAAATCTCTGGTGCGATGCAGTGTGAACGCCGCCCATACCGAAGATCAGATCCGCTATGTGGGCGATACTTTTGCCAAGTTATACAGCGTAATCAGTTCGCATTCATAAGTTTCAAGAATCTTGATTGGGTATCTGCCGATTCGCGATCATCAATCAAGAAAATTTCTAAGCGCATCGGGTTTCTAACGGGCGGCTAAGCTTAGGCAAGGCTCATATTCAGGGTACTTCTATGAAAATAGCGCGGCTATCGGTCTTTGCACTTTTATTGTTTTTATTGCAAGGCAATGTTTTCGGGCTAAGTATTACATACGAAGGTTTTGAGTGTCAGAGTGCTATCGATACGGAAGATCCGACTCCGGATAATGCAACATCGGTACAAAGCAGATTTGAAGTCATAGAGGATTCCGGTGGCGGAGTGTACCGGTTGCGTTTAACCGGCGGCATTCCCCGTTTTGGCAATAACAATCGTACCGTCTGCATCGACAAAGCCACAGCGATCGGGTATTCCGGAATTCCGGACATTGATGGCTTGCCGCAGCCATTGGATTCGATTGATGCGACGGCTTATTTTAACGGCCAGGAACTGATCATTGTTGTCAGTTCCATGTATACCGACCTGAGTGCAAGGAGATTTCCCCTTTCGGCATTCAGTACAAGCCTCATTTTTACTTTCACCAACACATTGGTCTTCAAGTTTAATTCCGCAACATCCTCGTTTAGCTTAACCAAGTTGTTTCGTAACCGGGGGTTCACACAAACCAACGGCTCGACAAACTCAATAACACCATTTCTTGAAACCGTTTTGCCGTCGTTTAACAAGGAAGCGCGGGATAAGCCAAGGATTTTGACCCCGCTCTCCGCTATCGAATATCAATTGGAGAAGTGATTTTTCAGCACTGAGTTGATTCAGGGAAACGCTGATTATTGACGATGCGAGTGAATCACTTCGTTATGCGGTGCTTGCTCTTTCCCTTTCCTTCCTTTGTCTACTTTGCTGATATGTCCCGGCTGTATTGTGCCGTGCGCCTTGTGCTTCATCTCGTCCACCGAATTAATTCGCGGCTCCCTAGCGGATAAAACTCGGAATTGAAAAAACGATGCGGTTTTTGAGTGCTGGCTAGCGCAATGGAACGCTTGTGTAAACATTATCCGGTGAAATTTACACTGGAATACAGCTGTGCTCGTTGACGATTTATCGCGGCATTGCAATCGCCGCTTCATAATTAATTTATTCGGATTGCGTTATGCTCAGAAAAGTGTGATAGTTCACATCGCAACATTATAAGTTAGTCCAATAACCATAAATAAAATCAAGTATGTTGCTGTAGCTTCGGGGGACTAATTAGGTAAGGCAATGAAGTTAAATGAGTTTGTCATTGAAATGTGCATTTTGTGCAGATTTGATGACTTTTTAAGCTTTATATTATTTACTATGGAGGGTAGCAATGAAATTTAGTAAGATCAGCAAATTAGTGGCTTATACTATTCTTTTGTTATCAGTCGGATTGTTGATTGGTTGTAAGCCGATTTTTGAAAAGAAACCGCTTCCTAAAGAAAACAAAGATGCAGCAGCAGCGCCTGCGGCAGCGCCAGCAGCTCCTGCACCGGCTGCAGCACCAGCACCAGCCCCAGCCCCCGCGCCAGCAGCACCAGCCGCAGCTCCAGCTGAACCGGCAGCCAAGGTTGAAGATGTTCAAAGTATACAAAGCATTGAATCAGCAGCCTCGGCTCAAGCGCAGCCTGCCGCAGCAGCTCAACCCGATGATGGCGATGATGTAGTAAAAATGACGCCGGCGATCATGCGTAAAGTGCAACAAGCGCTCGTGGATGCAGGATTTAAACCCGGGGCAGTTGATGGCGTTAGTGGCGCTAAAACAGTGGCAGCTATCGAAAGTTTCCAAAAACAAAATAACATACCAACTGGCAAAGTGACCAAAAGGACGCTACGCGCACTGGGTGTGGATTTCTAAATAGTCATTACGTTTTGTAATTTTTTGATGCACCAGGAATCATCATTGATTCTTGGTGCATATTCATCAGGCAGAAATTTCCAATTTCAGACTGTTTGCCTCTCCAGTAATATTAAAGCTGCTGTTTAATTTCCTTGATTGATTAAAAATATTTGCTATAGGAAGAGTCATGTTCTATAGTTGAACATAAAATCCGGTTTCATAGCTTTTTCAGGTAATTATCGATATTCTGATAGGGATACTATCCATAGTTGCTGGTTGCAATGCCTGCTTTAGTGTTTAAGTCTTCAGTACATAAATGGGGTTCGTCATATAAAACAGACCAGTTGCATACGTAACAGTATGTCCGGATAAAAGTTGAGTTGATAATGCATTGGCTTTGTTTAATTTGCCCGGTAGCATTAGTTATTAATTTGCTTGTAAAGTATTTTTGGAGGTTTTGCTCATGGGAGTTCCATTACGTCAACAGATTGCGGTTGGCACTTATCTAATTAAACAAAAGTTAAAAGGAGTCAAGAAATATCCTTTAGTACTGATGCTGGAGCCTTTATTTCGCTGTAATCTGGCGTGCGCCGGGTGTGGCAAGATTGCGCACCCAGAAGATGTGCTCGATCAACGTCTTTCGTACGATGAGTGCATGCAAGCAGTTGATGAGTGCGGTGCGCCGATGGTGTCAATACCTGGCGGTGAGCCGCTACTGCATAAGGAAATGCCTCAGATTGTCGCGGGCATCATTAAGCGTAAGAAATATGTTTATTTGTGCACAAACGCGCTGTTGCTGAAGAAGCGGATTGATGATTATACGCCGTCGCCTTATTTGACTTTTTCTATTCATTTGGATGGCATGAAAGAGCGCCATGATGCGTCGGTCTGTCAGGATGGTGTGTTCGACCGTGCGGTTGAAGCGATAAAGCTGGCGCTGGATAAAGGTTTTAGAGTGACAGTGAATTGCACGCTATTTCAGGGTGAAACGCCAGAGGATGTTGCTGAATTTCTCGACTATGTCATGGAATTAGGTGTCGAGGCTGCGACGATTGCTCCAGGATTCAGTTACGAAAAAGCGCCGAAGCAGGATGTATTTATCAAAAGCCAGGATACCAAAATTTTATTCCGCGGTATTTTTGAATTAGGCAAGAAATTAAAGCGGAAATGGAGATTGAATCATTCCGCGTTATATTTGGACTATTTGGCTGGGAATCAGAACTATAAATGTACTCCGTGGGGAAATCCAACGCGCAATGTTTTCGGCTGGCAAAAGCCTTGTTACTTACTATCTGACGAGGGCTATGCAAAAACCTTTAAAGAGCTTCTCGAAGATACGCCTTGGGAAAAATACGGCACAGCCAATAATCCGAAGTGTGCGCAATGTATGGCGCATTGCGGATATGAGGCGACTGCAGTGGAAGATACGCTGCAACATCCATGGAAAGCACTGGTAACTTCACTGCGAGGGCCCAAAACAACGGGGCCGATGGTGACTGAACCTGCGCCAAAATGGGCGGCTGAGGAAAGCAAAACACCGAAAAAGCTTTCCGATATTACAGTGACGCTGATTAACAAATAGGCGAATACCACATCCGGAGTATCGATACAAATTAAACAATTTGCATGAAATAATGCTGGAATTTGTCTTGTATGCAGCGGTTTTCGGTGTTATCTGCTGGGTGTCATTGGTGTTGCTTCCTTGGCGTCCTTGGAGTACACGTGAAAATATAGAAGCACCGGTATTATTCGATTCCGGTGCCGATCTCAGCGATATTACCGTACTGATCCCGGCGCGCAATGAAGGTCCTTATATCGGTCACACCCTTAGCGGTATCAATAAGCAAGGCGCCAATGCGCGCGTCATCGTGATCGACGATCAGTCAAACGATGATACCGCTGAGCAAGCGAAGCGCTGCGGCGCGCAGGTATTATCCGGTAGTGCGCCGCCTGTGGGGTGGAGCGGTAAATTATGGGCGCTGGAGCAAGGCTTGCGGGAGGTTAAAACGCCCTATACCTTGCTGCTGGATGCCGATATTGAACTGGCTCCGGGGATCATCTCCGAACTGCAACGCAAAGCGCGGAATGAGAATTTGGCGTTAGTATCGCTGATGGCCGAGCCGCCCATGGAGAATTTCATAGAACGTTTACTGATGCCGGCGTTTATTTTTTTCTTTAAACTGTTGTACCCTTTCGGCTTGGCGAATAAACCGGGATCCCGCGTTGCAGCAGCGGCAGGTGGATGTATTCTGGTGGAAACGCAAGCGTTGCGCGTCACTGGTGCTTTTGCCAATTTACACAATGCACTGATTGATGACTGCACTTTGGCTGCCTATATCAAACGTGCGGGTTTCCGCACATTTATCGGACTTAGCCGTGCAGCGCGAAGCCATCGCGGCTATCAAACGCTAAAACCGATTTGGGAAATGGTGGCGCGCACCGCATTCACGCAATTAAAATACTCAGGAGTTCTATTGGCTGTTTGCACCTTGATTATGACGGCCATGTTCTGGGCGGCACCGCTTGTGTTTTTGCTGTCATCGGCCCATGAAGCCTATATGATCAGCGCAATAGCGTGGCTGGCTATGCTTTTTACCTATGCGCCAACTTTAATTTACTATCACCGTTCGCCGTTCTGGAGT
>JAFDXA010000424.1 GCA_018268185.1 Bacteroidota bacterium | reverse complement strand
TCAACAATACTACAAATATGAAAAGAGAATTAGCAAACTGGTTCAGTCCTTCGTTACAGGCCGATATGCCGGTTGCCGTTTATGGCGATTACGGCTTTGCCTTATTACTTGTTCCTACTGCAGCGGCAGATTATCTTGAATACGAGCGTTTCCAGCTCATGGATACATTGGCTCCTTATATCAACGGTGGAAAGGTAAAAGTATTTTCCATAAACAGTATAAATAACGAAAGCTGGCTGAACAATGAAATGAAAGGTGAGCACAAAGCGATCCGCCATAACCAGTTCAACAATTACGTTTTTAATGAAGTGGTTCCTTTCATTAAATCCAAAACATCAAACGAAACCCCTATCATAACCTGCGGCGCTTCCTTTGGAGCCTTGCACAGCATGAATTTATTCCTGAAAAGGCCTGACTTAATCAATGGCGTTATTGCCATGAGTGGTGTGTACGACCTTACTGAATACACAAAAGGGTTTTATGATGAACAGGTTTATTTCAACTCTCCACAACATTACATACCCAATCTTACCGATGAATGGTACCTGGGTAATATCCGTAAGAGCAATCATATTCATATTGTAACCGGAAGCGGCGATTATGAAGATCCGCAGGCTTCAAGGAACTTTTCCGACGTATTAAGCAGTAAAGGCATTCCGCATGAACTGGATATCTGGGGCCCTGAGTGGAAACACGACTGGCCTACCTGGAGAGCGATGTTACCTGCCTACCTGGAAATGAAATTCTGATCATTCAATAGATCTATTAAATAACCGAAGCCCGGCGAGCCTGTGAGATCAATCCTCAGGCATGCCGGGCTTCAGCGTTTCTTTGTATTTGACGGGGGTTAGTTCTTCATTATTTTATAAGCCTTGCGTTTCTGATCCGGGCTTATCACTTCAAGAATATAAAGTCCTTTGCGGATGTTTGCCATATCTACTGCCTGTGTGATAACCGGCGAAGTATTGCTTACCTGCTTAACCCATACTTTATTGCCCAGCACATCTGTAAGTGTGAGTGTATAGTTTCCATTTACAGCATTACCTAAAACAATTCTTGCAGCATCACTTACAGGGTTAGGATAAATATTTACTGAAAGATCATTGTTCACCGGTGCAGCAGTAACACTACCTGTAACAGGGGCTGTTCCCCTGCCGGCTGCTGTTTGTGTGAATATGATCCTCGTAATATTGAACCCGGCAACATCAATATAAAAACGCATTGTTTTTACACCTGCTGTGAGCGGAATATTGTTAACAGTAATATTCTGCCACGTTTCATAACCACCGGTATATGGTATTGTTACGGAAGCTATGGTTACGCCATCCATTTCTATATGGAAAGCTGAGTTATTATTTGCATTCATGGTAGCAACTCTGGCCGTCATTGAGTAGGTTCCGGCACTCGTAACATTAACCGTGTATTTGGTCCACTCATTGTCTGCCGTCCAACCGATATAGGCTGTACCTTCCGCAGCCATTTTAAGGTCAACAGATTCAGTTGTGCGATATACAGCGCCGGTGTTTCCTGTGGTACCATCATAATATGCTACATTCTGGCCACCGTTATCGAAATCTTCCATTTCAACAGTTCCCGGAATAGGAATCGGCGTACCGCTGTAAGGCGTATTAGTAGTTCCGGTAACAGTAACCTGTACCGTATCTTTTCCTGTTGCTCCGCTGTTGTCTGTTACTTTCAGTTCGAACTTATACACACCGTTTACCAGGGCTGTAAGGTTTGTTGTTGCTGCAGTTGGACTGATGATGTTCAGCGTGGCGGGGCCGGATACTTTTGTCCAGACATACGACGCAATTGTTCCATCAGCATCTGTTCCCGTTCCTGTAAGTGTAGTTGTATTGGTTGGCAGTGCAATGGTTTTATCTGTTCCTGCATTGGCAATAGGCGCCACGTTCGCGGCTGCATTTACAGTTACCTGTACGGTATCTCTTCCGATAGCAGCTCCATTGTCGGTTACTTTCAGTTCAAACTTGTATACACCTGCAACCAGGCCGGTAACTGTTGTTGATGCCGATGTTGCAGATGTGATAGTTCCTGATGTTGGGCCTGAAACCTTTGTCCATGCATAAGAAGCAATTGTTCCATCAGCATCTGTTCCCGTTCCTGTAAGTGTAACTGAATTTGTTGGAAGTGTAATCGTTTTATCTGTTCCTGCATTGGCAACCGGTGCCACATTCGCTGCATTCACTGTAACCTGTATGGTATCTCTTGCTATAGCGCCAGCATTGTCTGTTACCTTCAGTTCAAATTTATAGGTACCTGCGGTGGTTAGTCCGGTAACTGTTGTTGATGCCGATGTTGCAGATGTAATGGTTCCTGCTGTGGGACCGGAAACTTTTGTCCATGCATACGATGCAATCGTACCATCTGAATCTGTTCCGGTTCCGGATAGTGTTACAGTTGATGTTGGTAATGTGACATTCTGATCTAAACCTGCGTTGGAAACCGGTGCTACATTTGCCGCATTCACAATTACCTGTACAGTGTCTCTTCCGATACCACCTGAATTGTCTGTTACTTTCAATTCAAATTTATAAGTACCGGCAGTAAGTGATGTTACAGTTGTGGAAGCTGCGGTTGCAGAGGTAATAGTGCCTGATGCTGGCCCTGAAATTTTTGTCCATGTATAAGATGCTATCGTTCCATCAATATCAGTTCCACTGCCTGCCAGGCTAACAGATGATGTTGGGAGTGTTATATTCTGATCAACACCTGCATTGGCTGTTGGAACCAGGTTTACAGTAGTTGAGAAGATCACTGAATTGATATTGAATCCTCCTGTGATGCAATAAATACGCATCGTTTTGGTTCCCGCTGTAAGTGCAATATTGGTAACAGTAACTGATTGCCATATCTCGTATCCTCCTGTATTGGGAACAGTAAATGTACCTATGGTTACACCATCCATTTCCACCCTGAAGGAAGATGCGGCATTCATAGCGGCTACACGGGCCTGTAAAGTATAAGTTCCTGTAGCAAGTACATTTACAGAATACTTTAACCATTCTCCCGGATCGGTCCAGCCGATATAAGCCGTTCCTTCCGATGTGGTTGCTGCGATATCAACACTTTCTGTTGTTCTGTAATAACCGCCTGAGTTACCTGTGCTCAAATCGTAATAAGCTACATTCTGGCCTCCGTTGTCAAAATTCTCAACCTGTATGGTTCCGGGTATCGGCCATAGAGTGCCGCCATAAGCTGTAGTCGCTGCTGCACTGTTAACCGTTACAACAACTGTATCTTTAGCGAGGGCGCCACTGTTATCGGTAACAGTTAAACCAAATTGGTAAGAGCCTGCTGTAAGTCCGGTAACAGTAGTTGAGGAAGCTGTTGCAGATGTAATGGTTCCGGAAGTTGGGCCGGATATTTTCGTCCATGCATACGATGCTATCGTTCCATCTGCATCTGTTCCCGTTCCCGAAAGCGTTACGGTTGATGTTGGCAGCGTGATGTTCTGATCAAGACCGGCATTGGCAACCGGTGGGGCATTAACCAATACATTAGCAGTATCTCTTGTAACAGCTCCTGCATTATCCGTAACCTTCAACTCAAATTTGTAAATACCAGCCACGAGCCCGGTAACTGTTGCGGTTGCTGAAGCTGGTGAAGTTATGGTTCCCGATGTTGGGCCGGAAGCTTTTGTCCACGCATACGATGTAATTGTACCATCTGCATCTGAAGCGGTACCAACTAATGTTGTTGAGTTGGTTGGTAAGTTTAGCCAGATTGTTGGACCTGCATCCACTATCGGGGCCGCATTTGATGTTTGTGCAGTACTTACATTCAGTTGCATGGTATCTCTGCCGATAGACCCGGAGTTATCGGTCACCTTTAATTCAAACTTATAAACACCTTCTATCAATCCTGTAACTGTTGTAGTTGCAGCTGTTGCATTGGTTATTGTTCCTGATGTTGGACCGGAAACCTTGGTCCATGCATACGATGCAATTGTACCATCTGCATCAGCACCGCTTCCCGCTAAAGTAGCTGTTGAAGTTGGCAGCACAATTGTCTGGTCAACGCCGGCATTAGCAGTTGGCGCCTGGTTCCCTGCTGTATTAACTGTTACCTGCATGGTATCTCTTCCTACAGCGCCGGCATTGTCGGTTACTTTTAGTTCAAATTTATAAGTACCGGCTGTAAGCCCGGTTATCGTTGTTGATGCTGTGGCTGTAGAGGTTATGGTGCCGGATGTTGGGCCAGAAACCTTTGTCCATGCATACGACGCAATGCTGCCATCCGGATCTGTTCCTGATCCGCTAAGCGTAACTGTTGATGTGGGCAGTGTTATTGTTTGATCAACACCCGCACTGGCAGTTGGAGCCGCATTTCCTGTTCCTGTTTTCAGCAATACTACTGAAGAATAGGGCGGTATGGTAATGGTATTGGGGTAAGAAACATTGCGCATGTCGACATAAGACGTACCCAACGTGATGGTTTTTGGAGAGCCGGTTTCATTGTATTCAAACCTTATCTTGCTGGCATCAGAAACGATCAACGGAGATCCTGTGCTTCCTGCATCTTTACCCAACTGTGTCTGCCATTCTGAAACAGATTTACATGGGCTTCCTGTTCCAAGTGGTGAGTATATCCACCCGTTTGTCTGATCAAGCGGGTTTGCATAGATATTTTTAGAAGCTGTCCAGTCAGCCGGCAATGAAGAAATGCCGTACACATCCAATGCATACTTACCGGCACCGCAACCAACACCCGCATTAGAAACATTGATCACCGAAATATTATTTGTGATGCTGTTATTAGTGATCGGGTTGGTAGTTGAGTTTGTAAAATAAATACCGATCTGTGAAGGTGCGTATACAACATTACTATCAACCTTCAGGTCATATCCTCCCTGGAAGAACAGGCCAAACCTTCCGGCGTATGTTGTATTGTTTATATAATTGATATCAGGTGAAGATCCGTCATTGAATATGCAATAACCCTGGGCCACACCGGCTGGTTCTCCACCGGCAACAGCACCAGGAGCATTCATAACAATATTGTCCCTTACAATCCTGGTTGTGTATTGGTTCTGCTGCGTGGTTCCGTTATTCGGGTAGCAATAGATACCACCGCCATCGTCTTTTATATAATTGGTATAATTGATAAAGTTGCCTTTGATCACTGTGGCATTTCCATCCCAACGGATGCCAACATAACCGGTACGTGTTATGGAGTTGTATTGGATCAGCGCATTGTCACCATAACTATAAATAGCTGTATAACCCAGGTCGCCGCTTCCGCCCATACCCGGGATGTTCCCAACATTGGTGAATGTATTTCCCTGGATCAGGTTGTTGGTTGAGTTCTTGGTGAATACGCCCCCACTGTTAATTTCAGTGAATGTGCAACTCAGTACTTTCAGGTAGTTGCCGTTTCCTACAGTTTGTATACCCACATCAGCAATAAATGAAAAATCGCAGTTCTGAACAGTTATTCCCGTACGTGAATTGGTATTGATTCCTACCCCGTTAAAACCCTGGAAATTGAGGTTGTCAAACATAATGTAATCATAAGCTCCAATAGTTACGGCATCTGTAAGCGTTGGGACCTTTACATTGGCCGGTGTGGTTGTGCTGTATATTCTTATCTTTTTGGTAGAAGCGATATAACACCAGTCGTTTTGCTGGGTTAAGCAAGCCGGGTGATTCTGGATAAAATATCCCCAGCCGGCAGGGAGTGAATAATCAAAACCGGCAGACATATTTATCGTGCTTCCCGACACGGATGTTACATTCGACCGATCCAGGTGCCAGCGGCAGGTCCTCGCTGCCACATTTGCTCCTGTCCAGTCTGTTGTAGCTGCATTCAGGTGTGTTGCATCTGTGATGGAAGTAGAAGTTGTAGATACAGCCGTCCAGTAACCCGTTTTGGGCATGCGTCCATAGGCTGTGTTTACCCCGCCGATCGATATGAGGTTACATGTTGCGAGTGAAGACACGGCAGAAGTGCTTTCCCAGATATTGTTCCCAAGGTTGGTCCAGGCCGCGATAGATGTAAAGCCTGTAATAACGGGTTTTGCTCCTGTGCCGAAAGCACCAAACTTTATAGCATTGGAGGAAGTTCCGGCCTTGCCAATAACGATATTGCCGTAAAAAGTTTCACCACGTTTAAAGAGGATAGAATCTCCTGCTGCCAGCGTACTGAAAATGCTGTTGAGTTTTGAAATGGATTGCCACGGTGTGGATGAACTCTGTGCCTGTGCAGCCGTACGTGAATCATCTCCGCTTACGGAAGAAAAGTAGTAATTGGTTGCCTTTGCGATTCCGCCTGAAAACAATAATGCCAGTAAAAATAAACGCTTCATTGAACCTGGATTTTTGGATGGAGGTGTTGTTTGTTTTTAAAATCTGTTTTGATTGCTGGCTGAGGAAAGGAATGGTTATTAAGGATATGGTTGTAACCTGCGGGGGTTAGTACCGCAAAAAGTTTGTAGCCATAGATAAGTGTTTCCGGGAAACGGTAGTTAGATAGGGCGGGGAACTTAATGAGGGGGTTAAATATACGGAAGAACCACTGTTTTGCCATCAGCGATCCATCCCATAACCCCGAATTAATAATAAAGCGGCTCTTATTACTACAGCCGCTGAAAAACTGGTTTTTCACAGCAGATATTTTCTATATTAATCACTATTGAACATGCCAGAAAGCACGCATGCCGGGAACTTCCCGATGATTCTATATAGTTTTGGAGGTAGCTGTGGTCTTTAAATAAGATGTTGGAAAGCGATGCAGAACTGGATTAATCATTCTACAAGCGCCGCATATTTAGCAACAATCAAGCCAAAACATAAAAATTTAAAAATATCTGTGTAGTATTACATACAATTATTTGTAGCAAATAACAAAGGCGGAGTAACAAACGCTACCCCGCCGAATCGTTCCCGAAAGCTTTTTATTTGGCCTTCAGCAGTTTATAAGATTGTTTGCCCTGAAACGGGTCAATCACCTGTAACATGTATATCCCTGTCACCAGGTTACCCGTGTTGATTCGCTCTATTACTACCGGGATATTTTTATTTACACGACCCCTCCATACCACTTTGCCGGATAAATCAAATAGAGCCAGTTGGTAAATTCCCGATGCTCCTCCACTGAGTTGTATATTCACCGATTCTGTAAATGGATTGGGGAATGCCGATATGGCGAAAGCAGCAGTTGGCTCCGATTCCTTATTTTCCTCCATTCGGGTTTCCTGGCTCTCTGAAACTTCACCTTTCCCACTTACTGTTCCGCTTTGCTCGGTGATCGTAAAACCGGATATATAATTATATGTGTATATCGCCAGCAGTTTTACTTCCACGATACCGGTAGCTGCCGGGCTAACATTGCTGATAGAAGCGCTCCTGGTGTTATTATAGGTCATGATATCGTTGGATACCGAACCGATCAGGTATGATGTGCCCTGTGTGGCAACCGTAGAAGCCGCATAAAAAGTGAATGTATATTTTTTAGCAGGGTCAAGCCCCTTGATGGTGAGTTTACGCTGGGCATTGTGAACAGAACTATACCTTAGCACGGAGGGTGGACAAGCTGTTGAAGTTGACCCGAAACCTGCGCCATTGTCCATGATTCCTGTTGAGGCAGTGATTGTTCCATTTACCTGGCTTTGGCTTCCATCGGAGTATTTGTAATTGCTGCTCGCCGTGTTTACAACCGGTGACCAGTTATTCCATTGAGAACTGTTATACGGGTTAGCGCCGCCATATACATTCACATTGATGACTTTTGGTGTTATGACGGAAGCTGCATTCACAATTGTATACACAGTATCTCTGCCAACCGCCCCTTTATTATCTGTAACCTTAAGCTCCCATTTATAAACGCCTTCCACCAGGCCTGTTACAGAGGTAGATGCACTTGATGGACCCGCAATTACCCCAGCTGCGGGGCCTGATACTTTAGACCAACTATACGACACAATACTTCCATCAGGGTCTGTTCCTGTGCCTGATATGTTAGTCGTGTTTGCGGGAAGGGTAAGCCATACATTTGCACCAGCTTCCGCAACAGGCAAAAGATTGGTAGCTCCGGCAGCATTTACGGTGACCTGTACATTATCTGTAGCCGTTGCTCCCGCATTATCAGTTACTTTCAGTTGAAATACATATACGCCGGCCGATAATGCCGTTACTGTTGTGCCGGCTGCTGATGCTGACGTAATGATTCCTGATGTGGGGCCGGAAACTTTTGTCCATGAATAAGAGGCAATGTTACCGTCAGTATCCGTACCTGTACCACTAAGGCTTATCGTTGAGGTTGGCAATGTTATTACCTGGTCGGCTCCTGCATTCGCAGTGGGGGCCATATTACCAAGAGGATTAACTGTTACTTTCACCGTATCTCTTCCAATTGCCCCGGCATTATCTGTTACTTTCAACTCAAACAGGTAAGTTCCCTGTAACAAAGACGTGATTGTTGTTATTGCTGATGTTACATTTGTGATAACGCCTGTGGGACCTGAGATTTTTGTCCATGAATAAGAAGCAATACTTCCATCCGGATCTGTACCGCTTCCCGAAAGCGTTGCGATAACTGTAGGAAGGTTGATCGTAATATCAGCGCCGGCATTTGCCGAAGGCGCAATATTGGAAGCTGCGCCGGTTTTTAACAATACGGCTGATGAAAAGGGCGCCAGGGTGATGCTCCCAGGATAGCTTACATTTTTCATATCAACATAAGTTGCTCCCAGTGAAATGGTTTTGGGAGAAGCTGTCTCATTATACTCAAACCGGAGATTGGAAGCATTGTTTGTTGTTAAGGGAGAGCTCACAGAACCGGCATCTTTTCCCGTTGCCGATTGCCATTGTGCAAGTGTGCGGCATTGGTTCGATCCCATGATGCTGAATATCCATCCGTTGCTTTGATCGAGCGGCCTTGCATAAATATTCTTTGAAGCTGTAAAACTTGAAGGCATGCTTGAAGCACCGGGCTGAAAGTTGGCTGGATAAACCCCCGAGCCACAACTGGAAGATCCGGCACCTGCTGCAACAAAAATATTGTTGGTTACGGTTTCGTTGTCAACAGGGCCGCCGATCTTTAAAAGATAATAACCGTTTGTAAAATTATAAGTGGTATTACTATCGCAATAAATATCATGCCCTCCATTGATGAATATTCCAAGTACACCACCGGAAACTGAATTGTGAATTACACGGATATTGGGTGACTGTCCATCCATATATATTCCCATTCCCTGTTTACCATAAGGAGATCCTTCCGGCGCTCCAACGGAATTCAATACAATATTATCACGTACTGTACGGGTTGCCTGCGTATGTGCTGTGTTTCCGTATTGAACAGGATAACAATAAATACCACCGCCATCATCTTTGATATAGTTGGTAGTATTCACAAAATTCCCTTTGATCACAGTTGAATTACCATCCCACCTGATGCCGCAATAACCAACATTTGTAATGTTGTTGTACGACACTTCAGAATTATCGCCATTGGCAATGATCCCGGTAAAAGAGTCATCGCCGCTACTTCCCATACCTGCAAAATGCCCGATGCGAAGCAGGGTATTTCCAGAAATGACTGCATTACTGGATGATCCTCCGTGAATAGCACGGGAACCACAATCTGTGAACGTGCTGGCGGTTACTTTAAGATTACTTGAATTGGGATATGCACAAACAGCATTTACACCGATAAATGAAAACGCACAGTTCTGTACCCGGATACCAGTTCGTGATGTAGTGTTGATTCCATTTGTATTATATCCCTGGAAATTGAGATTATCGAAAGTGATGTAATCTTTGCTGCCCAGGTTAACCGCTTCTTCAACAGTTGGAATTTTTACATTAACAGGTGTTCCTGCAGAGTACATGGCAATTTTTTTGGAACTGCTGTTATAGGTCCACTCATTCTGCAGATTGCAGGCCCGCACATCATTCTGAATAAAATAACCCCAGTTGGCGGGTATGCTTCCAGCGCCGAATGTTATCGTATTACCCGATGCTGCTGTAATCGTATGCCTGTTTACCTGGTACATGAGTTCTCGTACAACCACTTCAGCGCCGGTCCAGTTAATGGAAGCGGCATTCAAATGGCTTGCATCGGTAATGGTTGTTGATCCGTTTGTTGAAGCAATGGTCCAGTAACCACTATCAGGTGTACGGCCTTTTGCATAGCTCATTCCACCAATTGAAATAATGTTACAAGTATTCAATGCAGAAACTGCGGCAGCACTCTCCCAGATATTGGAACCGATGTTTGTCCAGTTTGTTACAGCACTGAATCCTGATATTACCGGCGCTGCGCCGGAACCGTAAGCACCCAATGTGATGGGGGCCGACGAAGTACCGGATTTACTGATCGCAATGCTTCCATAAAAAACATCACCCTTCATGAAATAAATATTATCCCCGGGATTTAATGTGCTGAAAACCGAATTCAGTTTTGCCAGCGTTTTCCATGGTGTAGCAGCATTCTGTGCCTGGGCTGCTGTTCGGGAATCATCTCCTGTAGAAGATGAAAAGTAGTAATTGGCGGCCCTGGCTATCCCGCCGGGGAACAGCGCCAAAAGAAGTAAGCAAGTGCGCATTTCTGTAATTGTAATTTATTTTTGATTGCCTGCTGGTAAGGGGTTTATTACAAGCATCAAAAAGCTGCGCTGGGTTTACTGTGTTACAGTATCATTGCTTGAGAACAATATGCCTGATGATAAGAGGAAGAGGATGCAATACCTGTAAGTTGATTGAGGCCAGGCGATTGATGATCCTGTTGATACGAAGAAGAGCTACACTTCGTAAGATAAAATTTACATGTGTCCGCAGGTTTTCCATAACTGTGTTTTCCCGTGTTTTAATAAATTCTGCTACACAGGCATTTCATCAAATACGGAAAGGGTGCCGCTTTTGATGGATACCATACATCTATGTAACCTGTAAACACAGGAAACATTTTTTATACTAAAGTGTAAATACGTTGGCTTGTGAAGATGATTGCCTTCCAAAAGAGAAAGGATATTGGATCTTAACAAGTGCTGCACATTTTGCAATTACCAGGCCATAACGAGCCTTCCGGAGTAGTATATATGAGTTGTTATATGTAGAAGAAAATATGACGTTTTAAAGCCGTAATAAACTGCCCATTTTAAATGTTTAAAAAAGAATAACAAACAACATTGCAGATTTATTTATATAAAAAGTATTTTATGTAGTACAATTGGCAGCAAAAAAAGAAAAAACCTGGCCATGCTGATCCTGCTTATTACTTACAGATTACCAGTATTAAAAGCAAGGGGCCGCATTTTTGCAGCCCCCGCGTATCAGGTATAGTCGTTTACTTGTTATTTCCTGCTTACAAAAGGAGTTGAAACCTTTTCATCAGCAGTTGCTATTTTAAAATAATACATCGCATCAGACAGCACCATATTCTTATTGATGCCATTCAATCCTTCCTGCAGTTTTATTGTAGAAGTGTAAATAACCCTGCCGGCTGCATCGTAGATCGCATATACGGCATCCTGCTCTTTCGGACTGCTGATACTGATCTCGAAACGGTTGTTGTACGACACTGTTGAAACAATAGCTACGCCGCCACGGATCGTATTCTTAAAATTTACATTTATGATATTACTGTACTGGAATGTTCCGTCGTTATCTACCATTTTCAGGCGGTAATAGTTGATACCATCTGCAGGGAAATTATCAATCATCTGGTAGTTTACTATTGTATTGCTGTTATCCTGTGCGTTTACAATGGCGATCTGTGTGAAGTTAGCTCCATCAGTACTCCTTTCAACCACAAAATAATCACTGTTGATCTCTGTTACCGTTTTCCATTGAAGCTGGGTTGTTTTATCCTGCCTTGCATAACCTTTAAATTCGGCCAGCGTAACCGGAGTGATGATATTTCCAAAATTAACAGTTACCGTATCTCTTCCTGTAGCTCCTTTGTTATCTGTTACTTTCAATTCAAATTTATAGGTGCCGGTGGTTAAGCCGGTAACAGTAGTAGCTGCGGCTGTTGATGAAGTGATGGTGGCTGTTCCGCCTGATATTTTTGTCCATGCATAAGATGCGATGGTTCCATCATAGTCAACGCCGGATCCTGAAAGTGTTATTGCAACAGGCAATGCGATCGTTTGATCAATACCAGCATCAGCAACCGGGGGAATATTGGTGGCATCATTCTTTATCAGCACGGCTGATGAATACGGCGCCAGCGTAATTGAACCGGGATATGATGCACTTCTTACATCCACATAAGTTGCTCCGAGGTTTATGGTTTTTGACTGACTTGTTTCATTATAAATAAACCTGAGGTCGTATACAGAAGTAATTGTTTTTGGTGATTTCTGCGAATTGCCATCTTCACCCGTTACAGTTTTCCATTCAGCGAGTGTCCTGTTTACATAAGAGCCACTAACTTCCTGCCAGATGGTTTTGGTATCGTCCATAGGACGTGCATAATAGTTATCATTTGCAGTGAAGTTATCAGGCATGGCTGCTGCTGCAGGCTTATAATTTGCTGAAGCCTGTGTTGCATCCCTTGCTACAAATACATTGTGTGTTACAGTTTCATTGTCAATCGGTCCGCCTATCTTGGTCAGATAAATACCATAGGTTGAATTATACGTTGTATTACTATCGCAGTAAATATCATGACCGCCATTGATGAATATTCCGAGAAAACCACCAGAAACGGTGTTGTGAACTACATTGATGTTCGGCGACTGGCCATCCATATAAATACCCATAGCCTGTTTTCCGTAAGGTGAACCTTCCGGTGCCCCAACAGGATTCAGTACTATATTATCCCTGAGCGTTCTTGTTACCTGTGTATGCGGAGTACTTCCGAACTGAACAGGATAACAGTAAATACCACCACCATCATCTTTAATATATGTTGTTGTATTTACAAAGTTTCCTTTGATAACGGTTGAATTGCCATCCCACCTGATACCACAGTATCCAACGTTGGTGATGGTATTATAAGAAACCTGGGAATTATCTCCATTTGAAATAATTCCTGTATAAGAGTCATCACCATTACTTCCCATTCCTGCAAAATGACCGATCCTTAAAAGTGTATTGTTTGAAAAAACTGCATTGGAAGAAGATCCTCCGTGAATGGCGCGGGAACCGCAATCAGTGAATGTGCTTCCCGTTACCTGCAGGCTGTTTGAATTGGGATATGCATAGATCGCATTGGAACCGATAAATGAAAAATCGCAGTTAATTACCTTTATACCGCTGCGTGATGTAGTATTGATACCGGTTGTATTGTATCCTTTGAAAGCAATGTTGCTGAAGCTGATATAATCCTTGCTGTTTAATGTTACAGCTTCTTCAATGGTAGGAACCTGTACGTTCACAGGATTGGTAGTAGAATAAATTGAAACTTTTTTGGTAGTGCTGTTGTATGCCCATTCATTCTGAAGGTTACATGCACGCACATCATTCTGTATAAAATATCCCCAGTTCGCCGGGATACTTCCTGCATCAAATGTGATGGTATTACCGGATGCCGAAGTAATATTGTGTTTGTTCAATTCATACATGAGTTCCCTTACTACAACCTGTGCTCCCGCCCAGTTTGTGGTAGTGGCATTCAGGTGGCTTGCATCGGTAATGGTTGTACTTCCATTTGTAGAAGCGATGGTCCAGTAGCCCGTATCCGGTGTACGTCCCTGCGCATAGCTTGAACCATTTATTGAAATAACATTGCAGGTAGACAATGTTGATATAGCTGCCGTGCTTTCCCAGATATTAGAACCGAGGCTTGTCCATGCACCTACTGAAACGAACCCGGAAATTACCGGCCTGGCAGAACCGCCATACGATGCAATGATTATATTACGACCTGACGCTCCGCTTTTGCCAACTGTGATACTTCCGTAAAATGTTTCCCCGCTTTTGAAAAGAACAGAATCACCGGCAGCCAGGCTACCGAAGAATGAATTCAGTTTTGCAAGAGATTTCCAGGGAGTAGCAGGGTTTTGTGCCTGCGCACTCGTTCTGGCATCGTCGCCCGAAACGGAGGAGAAATAATAGTTGGTTGCGTTAGCTGCACCGCCCAGGCACAACGCTGCTGCGAGTAAAAGGATTCTCATTGGATTTGGTTTTTGGTGTTTCTTTGGTTATAGGTTTTCTTAGGTTTAACCCGCATGCTATCACATCACATACTTATATGTATGCACAACACACAGATTTATATGTTACAGGAAACTATTCGTTTCCTTGAAACTTCATAATAATCGTCCAATCGCAGACAAGTGTAAGTTTACTACTGAAATGAAACCGGGGATGTGTAAGTGTAAGGGAGTAAGGTTGTTGATCACTCAACGGTTGCACAGGCATAATCGCCCTAGGAAGGCTGCTTGTGGTTAAGGCCCGTAAGCCTGGATGTTGGTTTCTCATCAGAGGTAGTTTTTCTTGGTATTGGTTTCCGAACATGGTCCGGGAGTTTTTATAACGAACTTATCCCGGATTTAGTCTTTAATACTGGTTATTATTTTATACAGGATTTTAACCTGCCAAATGATCTCAATAATTAACCTGAATTAAATATCCCTGTGAAGATGTGGTTTCTAGGACAAATCGGATCTTAACAGAGGTGCCGTTTATAAAACAAGAATTAAGCCATAATCCCGGCTTTCTTAAAAAAATAAAATCAGCCGGTTTTTCCGCTTATTAAAAATCAATGATTTAACTAATTCTATTAACATCGTGTTAACATGTTTTTATTTTCTTACTTGCTGAATTTTCATAATGCAGCCCGCTCATTTTTTTTCGAACGAACACAATAAAACTATTGCTGTGCTCCATACAATATTTGAAAAATACTTCAGTTAATATATATGTGATGCAACACCTGGTGCTGCATCAACCTAACTCAACTACATATTACTCTGATAAGGTTACTGAAACCACTTAAGCCGTTCCAACATAGGATCGGCTTAAATATTTTATACCGGCTCCTTCACAAACAACAACCCTTCCTCTCGATTGCCTTTTCCTTACCCGGTTTTGTTTTACTTTTACCGCATGTCTAAAAAATTATTCCTGCTCGATGCATATGCATTGATATTCCGTGCATACTATGCACTCATCCGCAATCCGAGGGTAACCAGCAAAGGCAAGAACACCAATGCACAATTCGGTTTCACCAATACCATTCTCGAACTGATCAATAACCAGAAGCCGACTCATATGGCTGTTTGCTTTGATACCCATGCTCCCACAGAAAGGCATACAGATTTT
>JAFDXA010000423.1 GCA_018268185.1 Bacteroidota bacterium | reverse complement strand
TATATTATTGAATGCACAGTTTCTTGCTGTGGTGAACATTATTGTATATGCAGGTGCCATCATGGTACTGTTCTTATTCGTGGTAATGCTGATGAACCTGAACGCAGATACAGAACCATCAAGAAACCAGCGCCTGAGGCTGATCGGTGTGATCTCAGGAGGTTCACTGCTGCTGGTATTAATGGCAGCGCTCAAACAGATTGATGTACAACAACCCATGCAGATGAAGATCGGCGATGCCGGCCTGATCAGCAACCTGGGAAAAACATTGTTCACCAGCTACGTGGTTCCTTTTGAGCTGAGCAGCATACTTTTCTTAAGTGCTATGCTCGGAGCTGTGATCGTTGGAAAAAAGGATTAGATCATTATGGATATAAAAGCATATATCGCTTTATCGCTTACATTGTTCACCCTTGGTATCATTGGTGTACTGGTGCGCCGCAATGCCATCATCATTTTCATGTGCATAGAACTTATGCTCAATGCTGTGAACCTGCTGCTGGTTGCATTCTCAAAAATGCATGAGGCAAGTACGGCGGCTAAATTGTCGCCAACATTTGCCGGCGATGCACAGATACTGGTATTCTTTATCATGGTGGTGGCTGCAGCAGAAGTAAGCGTGGGGCTTGCGATCATAGTAATGCTCTACCGGAATACTCATTCAGTAGACGTTAATTTTTTAAACAGGTTAAAAAACTAAACTCCCCGGAGTTACGGTTATTATGAATAATGTTTTACAAATTGTGTGGCTGATCCCGGTATTACCACTGATAGGGTTTCTTATCAACGGGGCAGGCCGCAATGTATTATCGAAAGGCATTTCGGGTTTTATAGGAAGTGCCGTTGTACTCGGATCATTCCTGTTGAGTGTATTTGTTTTCATGCAGGTAAAATCCGGCAATACCCACGTTGCTCATTATTTCAATTTTATTAATGTTGATATGCTGAAGATCGGTTTTGATTTCAAGATCGACCAGCTTTCTTCTCTTTTCTTACTCATTATTACCGGCGTTGGTTTTCTCATTCATGTGTATTCAACATCGTACATGCATGAAGAACCATCAAAAGACTTTGCCAAATATTTTGCCTACCTCAACCTATTCGTATTCTCCATGTTGCTCCTGGTGATGGGGGCCAACTATGTGATCATGTTCATTGGCTGGGAAGGTGTTGGTCTCTGTTCTTACCTGCTGATCGGCTATTGGTTTAAGAACAACGATTATACCAATGCAGCCAAGAAAGCATTCATCATGAACCGCATCGGTGATCTCGGATTTCTGCTAGCCGTTTTCTGGCTCATTGCCAAACTGGGAACCGTAGATTACCAAAGTGTATTTGATGTGGTGGCCAATCCCAAAACAAACCCGCTTACGGCATTTGATATTACCGGCATTACCTTACTCTTGTTTGTAGGTGCAACCGGTAAGAGTGCCCAGATACCTTTATACACCTGGTTGCCTGATGCGATGGCAGGTCCAACTCCTGTGAGTGCACTCATCCACGCCGCTACCATGGTTACTGCGGGTATCTACATGATCGCACGCAGCAATATTTTGTATACCATGGCGCCACATACACAACACGTGGTTGCTGTTATCGGGCTGGCAACAGGTGTGCTCGCTGCCACCATTGCTCTCAAACAGAATGATATCAAAAAAGTATTGGCTTACTCAACCGTGAGCCAGCTTGGCTATATGTTCCTCGGACTCGGCGTTGGTGCTTATACAGGCGCTGTGTTTCATGTGATGACACATGCTTTCTTCAAAGCCCTGTTGTTCCTGGGTGCCGGTAGCGTGATACATGCCATGGGCGGAGAACAGGATATGCGTAACATGGGTGGGCTCAATAAGCACATGCGTACTACGCACATGACCTTTTTGCTGGGATGCCTGGCCATTGCGGGTATGCCACCTTTCTCCGGCTTCTTCTCCAAAGATGAAATACTCGCATCTGCCTATGCAAAAAACCCGGTATTATGGGGAATCGGTGTTATTACAGCCATGATGACGGCCTTCTATATGTTCCGTTTGTATGCGATGACATTCAAAGGGCAGTTCCGCGGTACACATGAGCAGGAACATCACCTGCATGAAAGTCCGGCAGCCATAACAATACCACTTATTGTTCTTGCAATACTGGCTGTGGCCGGCGGTTGGGTTGGAATACCAGAAGTGTTCATGCATGGAGGTCATAAACTCGAAGCTTTTCTTGAACCCGTGTTTGCATCAAGCAATGCGATCACTGCCAAACACGAAATGAGCCACAGCACAGAATACATGCTGATGGGTGTTTCTGTAGCGGGTGCATTGGTTGCTTTATTATACGCACTGAATGTATTCAGCAAATACCAGAAATCTGAAAAAGAATCTACCGGCATCTCAAAAATACTGGAGAACAAATGGTATGTAGATGAATTATACAATGCCATCATCGTAAACCCCATCAAAGCGATATCAGCTTTCCTTAACAATATTGTTGAAAGGAAGCTCATTGATGGACTGGTGAACGGAACAGGTAAGGTGGTTAATTACGGAAGCCGCCAGTTGCGCTGGTTACAGAGCGGGCAGGTTGGTGCTTATGTATTACTGATGGTAATCGGAATATTGCTTTTATTTATTATTCAATTGTTTTTGTAAAGAATGGGTAAGTTTATTACGTTTCCTGAGTTATTGATCTGGCTGCCGTTGCTGGGAGGCATTCTTTCCTTCTTTGCAAAAAAGGGGCAGTCGGCAAAATCACTGGCATTGTTCGTTTCACTGTTGGTACTCGCCGTATCTGCAGCCAGCCTGTTTTATACCGGCGATAAATTTGCTTCCTGGAATGCAGTTAATTATTATTACAGGAATAATATCGGAAGCACTTTTTTTGTAAAGCTGGATGGAACCGGCAGGATACTCACTTTCCTTACTGCATTGGCTTTCCCGATCATCTTAACAGCAACTTACCGCAACAATTATAAGAACCCTGCTTCTTTTTATGGACTAATGTTGCTTGCGCAGGCGGGGCTGATGGGTGTTTTCTGTTCAATGGATGCGCTCCTGTTCTATTTCTTCTGGGAACTGGCGCTGATTCCTGTATATTTTCTTTGCAGCCAATGGGGCGGAGAAAAAAGGATACAGGTTACTTTCAAATTTTTTGTGTACACATTCGTGGGTTCATTGCTGATGCTAACAGGCATCATCTATGTTTACCTGCATACTGCAGGCCGTGTATTTGAAGACGGTACAATCGTTTCACATTCGTTCTCCATATCTGCCTTTCAGCAGGTTCACCTGGGTGTAAAAGAACAGGGCTGGTTATTCTGGTTGTTCTTCGTGGCTTTTGCTGTAAAGATGCCGGTATTTCCATTCCACACCTGGCAGCCAGATGCTTACGATCAGTCACCAACAGCCGTAACCATGGTATTGAGCGGCATCATGGTTAAAATGGGATTGTTTGGTGTGATTCGCTGGCTGATACCGGTGTTTCCGCAGGCATCTATACAGTACAGCCATATCGTGATGATACTTGCTGTTACCGGCATTATTTATGCAAGCTGCCTGGCGATCGTTCAGGATAATATCAAGAAACTGGTTGCTTATTCATCCATAGCGCATATCGGACTGATGTGTGCAGCGCTTTTCGCCATGAATCCCATCGGCACACAAGGTGTAATGCTACAGATGTTCAACCACGGTATCAATATCATCGGTATGTGGATCGTGGTAGACCTGCTGGAACAGCAAACCGGTGTAAAGGAAATTTCAAAACTTTCGGGTGTTGCACACAAAGCGCCTGTATTAACCATATTACTGGTGATCATAGCGCTTGCAAACATTGCTCTGCCGCTTACCAATGCATTTACCGGTGAATTCATGATGTTCAGCGGGTTGTATATGTTCAGTGGCTGGTATGCAGCGATAGCCGGTATCGGTATCATACTCGCTGCTGTTTATACACTGAATATGATACAGAAGGTATTTTATGGAAACAGTAATTCGATCGTCGATTCGCTGAAAGATATTTCGCTGAATGAAAAACTGATCCTTGCGGTGATCGTTTGCATCATCTTTTTTGTGGGTGTATATCCACAACCGGTGATCGACCTTACCAAAAATGCTGTTTCGGTTTTAACGGCTGCTGTGAAATGAGTGGCTGTGTAAATTATTTGAGTTAATTATGAACGCAATTATATTATCTGCAATCTGGGGCATAGTAATGATGTTTGCCGGGGTATTTACTAAAGATAAGTCTATCCCCAAATACCTTGCGTATACAGGTATCATCATACTGTTCATTGCAAATGCAATGGAACTGTACAATGGCACATTGCTGTTCAGCATCAATGCTCATGATATGTTGCGTACAAACAGTTTTAATCTCACTTTCATCGCTATCGCACTGGCATGTACCGGCATTTATTTTTTATTGAGCGGAAGAGATATAGAAAAGGTAGGGGAGCATGTAGCAGAATATTTTGCATTGATATTCTTCATACTCTGCGGTGTTTCGCTTTCTGCTACCTTCAACACATTGCTTTTCCTGTTCCTTGGAATCGAGATCATGTCGATACCATTATACATTTTAACTGCCAGCGATAAGCGTAATCTTAAAAGCAACGAGGCCGGCCTTAAATATTTCCTGATGGGATCTTTCTCAACAGGAATCATGCTGATGGGCATCGCCTTCATTTATGGCGGAACACCCAATGCCAGTTTCTATATCAGTAATATCATGCTGGGCGCAGGCAGGATGCCGGTGATGATTGCAATCGGGCTTGTATTCCTCCTGGTAGCTATGGCATTCAAAGTGTCTGCGGCTCCTTTTCATTTCTGGACACCCGATGTGTACGACGGTGCGCCTACTGTTTTCACTTCCTTCATGAGTACCATTATCAAAGTAGCCGGTTTCTTTGCATTCATCAGGTTGTTTGAAAACTCATTCGGAACCATTCACGACCAATGGCAGAACCTCATCATATTTATTACTGTTGCCACGCTGCTCATCGGTAATGTTACAGCCGTATTCCAGCAAAGCGTTAAACGCATGCTTGCTTATTCAAGTATAGCACAGGCTGGTTTCATGTTGCTGGCATTGTTTGCACTGAATGATAAAGCAAAAGAAGGTATCATACTTTACAGCGCAGCTTATAGCCTTGCAACCATCGGGCTGTTTGCCATACTCATTAAAATGGAAGATTATACCATTGAAGGTTTCAATGGCCTGGCCAAAAAGCAACCTTTTCTTGCCCTTTGTGCTGTAGTGTTCCTGCTCTCGCTCACAGGTATTCCACTTACTGCCGGATTTCAAAGTAAATTCTACATGCTGATGGCCGCTGTTGAAAACGGCCACAATTTCTGGCTCGTAATAGTGGCGGTGATCTTTGCTGCTATCAGTGCCTATTATTATTTCAGGGTGATACAGGCTATGTATTTTAAAGAACCGGCCCGTGAAGATATGGTGCAGGTAGTTGATGTTACCCCCGGGTTCAGAATAATGCTGGCTGTAACAGCCCTGCTCATCATCGTTCTTGGAGTTTATCCCGAGATCGTGCTTGGATGGATGTATCACTAAGAGTCGCCGTTCGTAAACTATTTTCCTGCTGCCAGTTCCTGTATCACTATCTTTAAGGCGAATATGAGGTTATGACCAATAAGGATTCCTTTTCACTTGCATGGACTAATATTAAGGGCAATAAATTGCGATCTGCCATTACGGTAGTCATTATTGCTTTGGGGATCTTTGCACTCATACTCATCATCACTGCCATCAAAGCAGCCAGTAACAGTCTAACGGCCAGTTTCTCCACACTCGGTGCCAATGCATTCAGCATACGCTACAAAGAAAGGATGATGCATTTTGGCGGAGGAACAAATGGCACTACCAAATCAAAAAAATCTTCAGCACAATCCCGCAGGTCAAATACCGGTATACCTATCAGTTATGATGAAGCCCGGCAGTTCAAGCAACGGTATAATTTTCCCGGCGCCCAAGTAAGCATAGCAATAAGAGGAGCAGCTGGCGTTGTGGTTAATACAGAGAAACGTAAAACAAACCCGGAGATCAATGTATTCGGCAGTGATGAAAACTACCTGGAGCTGAATGGCTATAAAATTGCCGTGGGCAGAAATTTCACACCCACGGAAATTGAATCGGGCAGAAATGTATGTTTTATCGGAAGTGGCGTGGCTGCCCGTTTGTTTCCCGATAACAATGCCAAAGCCATTGATGCCATCATCAGTGTAGATCATTTGCCATATCGTGTGATCGCGGTACTGGAAGACAAAGGTTCCAGCGCATTCTTCAACAGCAGCAAAGTGGTAGTTACTTCTTATAATAATGTGAGAAGGATCTATTCTACCCAAAACATCTCTTACAACCTGGCGGTAAAAGTATCAGATCTTAAACTGATGGACATGGCCACCGGGGAAGCTAAAGCCGCTTTCAGGCCCATTCGCAAACTGGAAGTAAAAGATGATGATAATTTTTATATCGACAAAAGCGACAGCATCGCAGAATCCCTCCTCACCAACCTGGGTTTCCTGGAAACAGGTACTATCGGCATAGCCCTTATTACACTGATTGGAGCAGCCATCGGCCTCATGAACATCATGCTCGTGGCGGTGAATGAAAGAACCAAAGAGATCGGCCTGGCCAAAGCGCTGGGCAGTACAAAAAAGGACATCCGCTCGCAGTTTCTTTTTGAATCGGTGACCATCAGCCTGCTCGGGGCTGTGGTGGGTATTATCTCCGGCATACTGGTGGGTAACCTTGTTGCCCTCCTGCTGCATACAGGCTTTGTGGTTCCCTGGGGTTGGGTGATCGCAGGTATTTTTGTGTGTTCTTTTGTTGGATTGGCGGCCGGTCTGTACCCCGCCTATAAAGCATCCAAGCTCGATCCCATCGTGGCTTTGCGGTATGAATAATTTTCAAAAGCAGCATGTTCCGCTTCTTTCCTGTCTAAAAATTTTACTGAAAAGAAAAAATTCCGCAAGGAATTGTTGCTTTCAATTATTTTATTAACTTGTGTGTCCCGTATCACGTTATCCTTTAGAAACTAAACAATTACGGCTAACCACTAAACAACAATGTACAACCAACAAAACGCGTAATCACAATTCTTAATAAGTAATCAAACTCTTAACTATTTAAACTAGTATTTTATGGCAGAGACAAGACCAACCGTAAAACCAGCGACTTCTGTACAGGCAAAGAAATCGAGCAACATTATTTCACTACTTGCACCGGTGATTTGCCTGGTGGTGGGATACATTATATGGAGATTTGTTCTGGGGGCAGGGTCTAATTTCGGATCAGGTTCTGAAAACGGCGGATTCTGGCCTGAAAGGCATGATCCTAAAACAGCATTGAGCAAAATGTATCTCGGGGGTATCATCGTTCCGATCCTGATCGGTACTTTCCTGACCATGATTACTTTCGTAATTGAGCGTTTCCTTACCATTTCAAAAGCAACTGGTACTGGCAACAATGCAGATTTCATCCGCAAAGTGCAGTATCACCTGGCCAATAAAAATGTTGACGCTGCTTTACAGGAGTGCGACAAACAAAAAGGTTCAGTTGGTAATGTAATGAAAGCCGGTCTGCACCGTTACAAAGACATGATCAACAATACCGAATTAAGCACAGAACAAAAAGTAATGGCTATCCAGAAAGAAGTGGAAGAAGCTACTTCACTCGAACTGCCAATGCTTGAAAAGAACCTGGTGTTCCTGTCAACGATCGCTTCTATCGCAACCCTGTTAGGACTGTTGGGTACGGTGGTTGGTATGATCCGTGCGTTCTCTAACCTTGGAGCCGACAGCGGTGGTAGCGGTGCAGCAGCACAGCTCTCTGTAGGTATTTCTGAGGCCCTTTACAACACGGCGCTCGGTATCGGTACTTCAGCTTTTGCCATCATTTTCTATAATATATTCACTACTAAGATCGATGGTATTACATATGGTATTGATGAATCAGGTTTTACTTTAACACAAACTTTCGCTTCCCTCTACAAATAATGTGTGGAAATAACCAGGGTTTGTATCATTAAAGTAATTCAAAAAACATAAGAAATGCCAAGAGTTAAAATACCCAGAAAGAGTACGAACATCGATATGACTGCGATGTGCGACGTGGCGTTCCTGTTGTTGTCATTCTTCATTCTGGCAACCAAACAGAAGCCACCTGAAGCGCTCGCTGTTGAAACGCCTTCCTCTATTTCTGCCAAGGCTGTTCCTGATAAATCGATCATCATCACCATTGCAAAAGATGGAAGGGCTTTCCTGATGCTGGGCGATGACACCAAAAAGCAGGATGTTCTTGAAAACATCAATGCAGCCAGGGGATTAGGGCTTTCATCCGGAGAGATTGCAAAACTTAAGAAAGCTGAATTCATTGGTTTCCCTTTGAATCAGCTCAAAGGTTCTTTGTCGCTCACCCAGGCGATACCGGCTGAAAAACTTCCCGGAATTCCCATCAAAGACAGCGCTAACAACGAGATGATCGACTGGATGCGCAGCATCAGCAATGCTTATGCCGGAACAGACCAGCGTAAACTTGAGCAGATGATATTGGTAAAAGGAGATAACAACTCATTGTACCCGTCTTTTAAGGCAGTTAAAGATGCTTTGAAGAAAGCCGAGATATACAAGTTCAGGATCGTAACGAACGGTGAAACTGTTCCGGTAGGTTCTGAATTGTACAACGAGTCATTAAAAAAATAAATAACAATTTAAAAAGATTCTGACATGGCAGAAATGGATACCTCGTCGGGTGGCGGTCATAAGAAAGGCCCCGGCGTCAAGAAATCAAAAAAGCAATCTACCCGTGTGGATCTCACGCCTATGGTAGACCTTGGGTTTCTGCTCATCACCTTCTTCGTGTTCACAACAACCATGAGCCAGCCAACGGCCATGAATATGAATGAACCGAAAGATGATCCCAACCAGGAATTGAAGGTTAAGAATTCAGGCGCTATGACGATCCTGCTTGGAAAAGCAGACCAGGTATATTATTACTACGGACAACTGGAAGCGGATAAACTCAGCGAGCAGTTCAAGAGTACCAACTTCAAAGACATCCGTGGATTGATAGTAGCCAAGAAAAAAGCAACGCCATTGGGCGACCTGATGTACATTATCAAGTCTGATAAGAATTCCACCTTCAAAAATGCGATCGACATCCTGGATGAGATGAGCATCAGCGCAGTTCCCCCCGGGCACTACGCAGAAGTAGAAATGACACCAACAGAAGAGTTGCTGATCAAGCAAACCGAAGATGCCAATGGTATCAAATAGGTTTTGTGGAAATCAAACGATTTTGAATCTAATTAATCAAAGAGATTACAATGGACGTAAATAAAATATTATCCGCTGATATACTCGATATCATCTTCGACGGGAAGAATAAGGCATACGGGGCTTATCAGTTAAGAAAGAACTACAACAGAACCCTCGCTAAGGCTTTGATATTTACCGCAGCGATCCTGTTGTTGATTTTCCTGGGTAGTGTATTCGCCAATATCATCAATAAAGGCAAAAAGAATGACGCTATTGATGTATTGGATACCCAGATGGCAGAGATCAAGAAAGATGAGCCGGCACCACCACCTCCTCCGCCGCCACCTCCTCCGCCAACACCGCCACCACCACCCGAAGTGGCCCAGGTAAAATTCACGCCTCCTAAAATCGTGAAGGATGAAGAAGTGAAACCTGATGAAAAGATCGAGGAGATCAAAGAAGAACAACAGATCTCAACCAAAACGGTTGAAAGTGATAACACCAACCAGATCGTACAGGCTCCCGTAGAAGATAAGGGAACACAGGTGGTAGAAGTTCCTAAAAAAGATGAAGACGAAAACAAAGTCTTCAACAAAGTGGAAGTGGAAGCCGCATTCCCTGGTGGAGAAGCTGCCTGGAGAAGGTACCTGCAGAACAACCTGGATGCCAACACACCCGTTGACAACGGTGCACCTGAAGGAACATACACAGTGATTGTTCGTTTTATTGTAAGTAAAGACGGATCCATCAGTGATGTAGAAGCCGAAACCAAACACGGTTATGGTATGGAAGATGAAGCAAAGAAGATCATCAAGAAAGGACCAAAATGGACTCCTGCCCTTCAAAATGGTCGTAACGTAAACGCCTATCGCCGCCAGCCGATTACCTTCGTGGTATCTGAAGGAGGATAAAACTTAAAGTAACAATCAGAGTATAAAGCTCCCGGTTCTGCCGGGAGTTTTTTTATGCACGGAAATGATGCAGCACAAAACGAGTAAACGCACTCTCATTTTAAGCTGCACATTAATACGCCAAAATCAAAACAGCTATATGAAATATGATCTTAGCTCAACGACCCCAGGCCTTGGTTCGTGTCACACGAACCAAGACGGTGGAAAAGCGACGTATGATTTTTGGCCTCTCACAGAAAATTTCAATAGCGCAATGCTTTAAACCAAAATAAATACAGCTATATGAATGAGGCAATAAGATCAACACCCATGAATACTTTGTTGCTGCGGATAGCGATCTGCATCATACTCTTTGCCCACAGTGTGCCGGGCATGTTCAATAACGGCGTGAATGATTTTGGCAACTTATACCTGAATGAGGTTGGGTTTAAACCATTCGGACTTTTACTGGCCTGGCTCATTAAATTATCGCATGTGGCAACCATTGTTTGCCTGCTCATCAACCGTTTTGTAAAAGCAGCCTGCATCATCACCATCTTCATACTGGTGGTGGGCATCTTCATGGTGCATCTTCCGGATGGATGGTTTGTAGTAGGGGGTGGGCGAAATGGTATTGAATATAATTTCCTGTTGATATTCGTGTTGCTCTCAATCATGTACCCGTCTGGATTCCCTTTTTTACAATCCCGGCCGGCAAAGGCAAAATGATACTTACTGCAACTATGATTATGCAATGCTGCGGCAAGGGCTTTGTATATTTGCAGCATGATCAATAAACTATCAGGCTGGGACGATACCATTGTGGCACTCGCCACAGCACCCGGCCTGGGAGCTATTGCGGTAATACGTTTAAGCGGCGCCAGGTCTTTTGAAATAATCAACAACCTTTTTCCATCCAAAGACCTCAGCAGGCAGGCATCACATACCATTCATGTTGGACTCTTATCTGATAATGGTAATCCCCTTGATGAAGTGGTTGTGTCTTTATTCAAAGGCCCTAAAAGTTATACGGGAGAAGACGTGGTGGAGATCAGTTGCCATGGCAGCCCCTTCATACAGCAAAGGATCATACAGGCATGTGTGGGAAAAGGAGCCCGCCTGGCACGTGCCGGTGAGTTTACCCAACGAGCCTTCTTAAAAGGAAAATTAGACCTGGCACAGGCAGAAGCTGTTGCCGACCTGATCGCATCCAATACCGAGGCATCACAAAAAACAGCGCTGCACAATATCAGGGGCGGTTTTTCAAAACAGCTATCGCACATGCGGGAGCAACTCATACAGTTTGCCGCATTGATAGAACTGGAACTTGATTTTGCAGAAGAAGACGTGGCATTTGCCGACAGGCAGAAATTTTATGACCTCATCAGTGAAATAGAAACATCTGCCGGCAAACTCATTGCTTCTTTTCAACTGGGCAATGTGATCAAACACGGTGTTAGTGTGGCCATCATCGGCAAACCCAATGCGGGAAAATCAACCTTGCTGAATACATTGCTCAATGAGAACCGTGCCATTGTTAGTGATATAGCAGGTACCACAAGAGATACGATAGAAGAAACCATCAACATCAACGGCATTATTTTCCGGTTGATAGATACAGCCGGCATACGGGCACACAGTACTGATGTGATCGAGAACATCGGTATAGAAAAGAGCATTGAGAAAATGAAATCAGCCGATGTGGTGATCTATATTTTCGATGTGAATGAAATGAGCACAGAAGAGCTGCGGGCTGTAAAAGAAAATTTTCATGCCAATAACATCGATTTTATGTTGGTAGGAAACAAGATTGATCATGCTGATATGAACGCCATTCATGAAAAATTTTCAGCACATGCATTGGAGATGATCGGCGAAAGCAATCCTGTACATTTTATTTCTGCCAAAGGCGATTCTGGTATTGATGAATTAAAGGAAATGCTGTTTGAAAAAACAGTGCATGGCCAGCCTTCGTCAGAAGATGTAATTGTTTCCAATGCCCGCCACCTCGAAGCATTGAAAAACCTGGAATCTTCCATTAAAGCCGTGAAAGCCGGGCTGGATGCAAAAATTTCCGGCGACCTCCTTGCACCTGATATCCGCGGTGCCTTATACTACCTCGGTGAGATCACCGGGGAAGTAACCAATGAAGACAAGCTGGATTATATTTTCAGTAAGTTTTGTATCGGAAAGTAATTTACTTTCTTTTGTTTGTTAAGTGCCTGTATTTGTTGAGTTTGTTGAAAAGTTTCTTTCTCTTTTTTGTTGCCCAACTCTACTTTTTTACCTATTTTTGTTTCCCAGTTGTTGCCCAAATCGCTATTTT
>JAFDXA010000422.1 GCA_018268185.1 Bacteroidota bacterium | reverse complement strand
TGTAGTGATAGCCAACGACGAAGGCAGGCGTACCACGCCTTCGGTAGTTGCTTTTTTAAAGAACGGGGAGCGCAAGGTAGGAGACCCGGCCAAACGCCAGGCCATTACCAACCCTCACAACACCATCTCAAGTGTTAAGCGTTTCATGGGCCGCCGGTACGACGAGGTTACGGAAGAAAGCACACACTGGAGCTACAAAGTGGTGAAAGGTGACAATAATACGGTTCGTATTGACATAGATGGCAGGCTTTATACGCCGCAGGAGATAAGCGCCATGGTACTTCAGAAAATGAAAAAAACTGCTGAAGATTACCTGGGCCAGGAAGTGAATGAAGCGGTGATCACCGTTCCGGCATACTTCAACGATGCCCAGCGCCAGGCTACCAAAGAAGCCGGTGAGATCGCCGGGTTGAATGTACGCCGTATCGTTAACGAACCTACGGCAGCAGCCCTGGCTTATGGCCTCGATAAAAAAGGAAAAGACCAGAAGATCGCCGTATTCGACCTCGGTGGCGGTACTTTCGATATCTCCGTTCTGGAACTGGGCGATGGCGTTTTTGAAGTGAAATCTACCAACGGTGATACCCACCTGGGCGGTGATGACTTCGATAAAGTGATCATGGACTGGCTGGCTGATGAGTTCAAAAATGATGAAGCCATCGACCTCCGCAAAGATCCAATGGCATTGCAGCGCTTGAAAGAATCTGCTGAAAAAGCAAAAGTTGAACTGTCTTCTTCTGCAGAAACAGAGATCAACCTGCCATACATCACGGCTGTTGACGGTGTTCCTAAACACTTAGTGAAAAAACTCTCACGTGCTAAATTTGAAGCACTGGCTGATAAATTGTTTGAACGTTGCCTCAAGCCTTGCGAACAGGCATTGAAAGATGCCGGCCTCTCTACTTCGCAGATCGATGAAGTGATCCTCGTTGGTGGTAGTACCAGGATTCCAAAGGTTCAGGAGATCGTTGAAAAATTCTTCGGTAAAAAACCAAACCGCGGCGTAAACCCGGATGAAGTGGTTGCCATCGGCGCTGCTATCCAGGGTGCGGTGCTTACCGGTGAAGTAAAAGATGTATTGTTGCTCGACGTTACCCCGCTGAGCCTTGGTATTGAAACCATGGGTGGTGTGATGACGCGTTTGATCGACAGCAATACAACCATCCCAACCAAAAAATCAGAAACATTCAGTACGGCCAGCGATAACCAGCCGGGTGTACAGATCCATGTACTGCAGGGAGAACGCCCGATGGCCAACCAGAACAAGAGCCTCGGTATGTTCAACCTCGATGGCATCCCGCCGGCCCCACGTGGTGTTCCGCAGATCGAAGTTACCTTCGATATCGACGCCAATGGTATCCTGCATGTGAGTGCAAAGGATAAGGGAACCGGTAAGGAACAAAAGATCCGCATCGAAGCGGGTAGCGGTTTGAGCAAGGAAGAGATCGAAAAGATGAAGAACGAAGCGAAAGCCAATGAAGAGTCTGATAAGAAAGAAAAAGAAAAGGTAGAAAAGATCAACCAGGCCGATAGCCTCATATTCCAATCTGAAAAGCAACTGAAAGAATATGGAGAAAAGATCTCTGCCGATAAAAAATCAGCGATCGAATCAGCCCTCAATACATTGAAAGATGCTCACAAGGCCCAGGACCTCGGCCGCATTGATGCTGCCGTGGAAGCACTGAATGCCGCCTGGACTTCAGCGAGCGAAGAAATGTACAAGGCTACACAGGATGCCGGTCAGCAACCAGGCGCAGATGCCGGCCAGCAAAACGCCGGAACCGAACAGGCAGCAGGTACCGAAAATGTTACCGATGCTGAGTTTGAAGAAGTTAAATAAGTAAACTTTGGGTAATAAACAGGGCCCCGGAATTTCCGGGGTTCTTTTTTTATATGCCACATACTAAACAGGGGGGAAGATTCGTTACAGAGGTTCTAATCAAAAATACTATCTATGAAAAAACTGATCGTCTTCCTCGTATTTGTAAGTTTTCTCACTTCATGCGCCCGCTCAGTTACTGTACAACAGGCTGCCAATAACCATTACCGCAGATGCAGGGCTGTAAGATAATGAGCCATCATCCCGGTAATTACCGCAGTTTTAAATCACATTATTAAAAAAGAAAAGCCTGTCGTTGCAGACAGGCTTTTTGTATTGCAGAATAAAATAAATCAGAGCAGATCAAGCGCCATGGCAAAAAACGTTACGTTGAACGGTAAAATCATCGAGCAATAACCGCCACCTATACTATATACCCAGAAGAATACCCCGATTGATAATAAAAACAGAAGCCAGTAAAGTCCGGTAGATTTTTTTGTTGTTGCCATTTGTAATTGATATTTTGGCAAAGATAATATAGAACTCTTTAAACAACACCCATTTCTGAAGAAAAATAATTGTGCGAGGGCAACCTCCCATTTTATTAAATTGCGACACGAAAAACAGGTTATGATCATTCACTTGCATATTAAATACAGAACCCGGTACGGACAGGCTTTTTTTGTGAAACTGAGCGGTTCGGCCAAGGCTGCCAAAGAGGCGAAGGAATTGAAAATGGAATACCAGAATGAAGAATACTGGCAGATCGCAATTGATACCGCAGAACTTGGTTTGGGAGATACGATTAAGTATGAATATATACTGAAGGAAGACTGGCAGGCTGATATAACTGATCATTTCCCTGGCAGGAGTATTCACCTCAAAAAGATCAAAGCCGATTCGGTAGACATATTCGATGAATGGCTCGATGGAAATCTATACGAAAGCGTTTACGCCAGCAGGCCTTTTTCGCTTGTTCTGAACAAGGTTAAAAAAGTAAAGAAAGAGGTTTCAAAAAAGAGCAGTCATCTGTTCAAAGTCTTTGTGCCGAACATACAGGAAGGCAAAGCCATCTGCATTACCGGTTCTGCCAAAGAACTGGGGCAATGGTCGGAAGAAAAAGCAGTTGTACTCAATAAATCAAAAGACGGCTGGTCCATCGCACTCAACCTTCACAAAGAATCATATCCCGTTTCATTCAAATTCGGCATCTACGATCTTGACCAGGAAAAGCTGGTTCATTTCGAAGAAGGCAGCAACCGCATCCTCGAAAAGCAACCCGAAAAGGATAAACTGGAGATCTGCCATATCTTCCCAAGGTTTGAACAATTCAGGTGGAAGGGGGCCGGCCTCAATGTGCCCGTTTCTGCACTGAAATCTGAACATAGCTGGGGAGTGGGTGATTTTACCGATCTCAACCTGCTCATCGACTGGGCCAAAGCAACCGGTATGAAACTGGTACAGCTCCTGCCCATCAACGATACCATTTCAACACATACCTGCAAGGATTCTTATCCTTATGCTTCCATCTCAGCTTTTGCATTGCATCCCATGTACCTTAATGTGGGTAAAATAGCAAACGCAGCAGCCGTAGAATTTTCAGAAGAACTCCTTGAAAAAGTAAAAGCACTTAACGAACAGAACAGGCTCGATTATGAGGCCGTAGTGAAAATAAAAACGGATGCCATCAGGGAAGTATATTCAAAAGAGAAGCATTCATTCAAAGACGATTTTGCTTTTTTCCAGTTCTTTGATATGAACCGTTACTGGCTCGTTCCTTATGCTGCATTTTCTTACCTGCGTGATCTGAATAATACGGCAGATACTGCTCAATGGGAAGATCATAGTGTTTATAATGAAGATGAGATACAGGAACTGGTGAGCCCCGATAATGCCCATTACGATGAGATCGCTGTACACTATTTCACCCAATATCACCTCCACCTGCAACTGCTGGATGCTGTTGAATATGCACATAAGAACGGCGTTGTATTAAAAGGCGATCTGCCCATCGGCGTAGGCAGGTACGGTGTTGAAACCTGGGTGCAGCCATCATTGTTCCACATGGATATGCAGGCCGGGGCGCCACCGGATGCTTTTGCCGTGAAAGGGCAGAACTGGGAATTCCCCACGTACAACTGGGATGAAATGGCGAAGGATAATTATGCATGGTGGCGCCAGCGCATGGAGCACATGAGCAATTATTTTGATGCCATCCGCATAGATCATATCCTCGGGTTCTTCAGGATATGGAGCATACCCGTAAAAGATATTGAAGGTATCCTGGGAAGTTTCGTTCCCGCGGTATCGTTAGGAGTTGCTGATTTTGAAAGTGCCGGCATCTATTTTAATGAACAACGTTTTTGTGATCCATACATAACAGATGATATACTTCATGCCGCTTTTCCGGGCAATGAACAGTGGGTAAAGGATAACATGCTCGACAATTACCGGTTCAAAAATCCGGTGGATACCCAGCAGAAGATCGCGGCTTATTTCAAAAAAGATCCGTCGAAAGCATTTTTGCAGCAGGCATTGTTCGACCTGATTACAGATGTTATTTTGATCAGGGATGTTGAGCAACCCGGCAGGTATCATTTCAGGATCAGCATGCAGCAAACGAATGCTTACAAGCAGCTTGATCATAACACGCAACAGAAACTGGCAGCTTTGTATAACCGCTATTTCTTTAACATGCAGGATGAATTGTGGCAGCAGGTTGGCCAGGAAAAACTCAATGCCCTCCAGTTGAATACCGATATGCTGCTCTGTGCCGAAGACCTT
>JAFDXA010000421.1 GCA_018268185.1 Bacteroidota bacterium | reverse complement strand
TTCATTGACAACGAGGCAAAAAGAATATATGACCAGTCTCTCACTACACCTTAAGATGCAGGCAGAAAATTTATACAACAGCTGGATCCCCTCATCGGGAAATTATGCTAATAAATTCCTCAATGCCGGAACAGGAAGCAACATCTTTGTAAAGAAGCAGGATGCATTTATTGCCCTTACAGAAGGAATGACAGGCATCTGTGCTGAAGTAGCTGAAGGAAAAATGAAAGAGCCGTTCGATGCTTTCGATCCGCAGATCGTTGAATCACCATTCAGCGGCAACTCAGTAACCGATTTCAAAAACAATATCATTGGCGCTTACAATGTTTACCAGGGAAAGTTTGTTGAAGATGGTACAGCCATCCAGGATCTTGTAAAACTCCGCAACAGTTCTCTGAATGCTTTATTGGAGCAGAAATTCACTGCAGCTATCAATTCCTTTGATGCGATCACGCTTCCTTATGAACAGGCCATCATCAACCAGCGCACCCAATGCCAGAACACGATGAATGCAATTGCGGCATTATCAGAGATCCTGAATGATCAGTTAAAACCGTTTGTGATAGCAAACATCACCGACTAATTTTCATCCGCAGCATATACCTGCATAATCAGCCTGAAAATGAAATTTCGTAAAGTTTATATTGTAACTGCTGTTATCTGTCTTCCGTTGGCAGCAGTGATGTGCCGCAAGGCTGGTGAATTTCCCGGATCCGGTTATGATCCCAGTTTATCTGGTGGCATGGCAACGGTTTTTGATGAAACCAGCAAAGCCTTCGGTCATGCCATTCCCGGGTTGAATGAAGAAGGCACTCATGCACATGAACTGGGCGATCACGCTGTAGAACAAACATTCGTTACGGCTCCTGCACCTATAAACAGTGGATTGGGACCGGTTTTCAGCAATGTAAGTTGCATCAGTTGTCATCACAATGATGGAAAGGGAAACCCAACTGCAGGCCTGGTAAATTCTTCATTGTTGATGCGCCTCAGTATTCCCGGTGTTGATGAACATGGCGGCCCGCTTCCTGTGTATGGATTCGGTGGACAATTACAGGATGTGTCGGTTTTCGGGCAGGTGCCCGAAGCAAAAGTGAATATAAACTATACAGAACAGGTTATTACATTTCCTGATGGCTCTGTGGCACAATTAAGAAATCCAACTTACAACCTGGTTAACCCCTATCTTCCTTTACCGGCAAATCTGCTGACAAGCCCACGCATGGCACCTCCATTTTTCGGCCTCGGACTTTTACAGAATATTCCTGAATCAACCATGCTTGCATTGGCAGATGAACAGGATGCAAATGCAGATGGTATCAGTGGAAGACCAAATTATGTATGGGATCCATCGCTTCATAAAATGATGTTGGGTCGTTTTGGATTAAAAGCAAACACGGCAACCATTCTTACGCAGGTGGCCGCTGCCTATAACCAGGATATGGGTATTACAAATTATCTTTTCCCGAAAGAAAGCTGTTTTGGCCAATTGCAGGCTGATGCATATTCAGATGATCCGGAACTGCCAGACAGTATCCTGAATGCTGCTGCATTCTACATAAAAACACTTGCTGTTCCTGCAAGAAGAAATGTAACTGATGCAGAAATATTGCAGGGTGAAGGGATCTTCAACCAGATCAATTGTTCCGGTTGCCATATTCCAACTTTGCAAACAGGTGTGGAAGTAAATTTCCCGGCACTGAGTAACCAAAGGATACATCCGTATACTGATCTCCTGCTGCATGACATGGGGCCGGGGCTGGCAGACAACCGCCCTGATTTCACAGCCAGCGGTACAGAATGGAAAACACCTGCACTCTGGGGCATTGGTCTTTTTGAAAGAACGAATGGTACGCCTTTTTACCTGCACGATGGCAGGGCCAGAACCATACAGGAAGCTATCCTCTGGCATGGTGGTGAAGCTGCGACTGCTCGAACCGCATTTTACAATCTTTCTACCCAGGACAGGAATGCTTTGATAAAATTCATCAGGTCGCTTTAACCGATACCTGATTAAAATCTCTAAGTTGTTGAGCATTCAGTATGAAATCACAACAGTTATTCGTATTGAACTGAGTGCTCAAATCCACGAATAAATATCATTACAGGTACAATATTTTGCACTCCTCAGCCGTTTAGGTTTGGTATGCATAAGCTGCATACTATAAATCCATTATCTGTAGGAAGACAAACTTGCGAACCTGATGAAACAATTTATACGCAACTGTGCCTGTAAACTGCTGCTGACATTTTCACTCAGCACTTTATTGCATATTCCTTCTTTCTCACAGCATTTCGGATTTCAAACCGGTAAGGTTCAATGGGAAGCCGGTGTGAATTTTGGTCCGACCTTTTTCCTTGGCGATCTTGGTGGCAATGCGGGTTATGGAACCAAATTCATCAAAGACGTTAATCTTGAATTAACGAAAATGATGAAAGGTGTTTTCATTACTGCTTATCCAAACAGGTGGCTGGGTATCAGGGTAGCCGGCCAATACACTTATGTAGAAGGACGTGATAATATCATCAACACGTACGGCGTAAATGAACTGTGGAGAAAACAGAGAAACCTCGACTTTAAAAGTGATATCTGGGAAGTATACGGTGCTTTTGAAATATACCCAACAATGATGTTCGGTAAGTATGAAGATTACAACCCAACATTCAAACCATACGGTTTCATCGGCGTTGGTATTTTTCATTTTGATCCTAAAGGCTCCCTTGTTAATACCAATGGCACAAAATCATGGTACCGACTGGAACCATTGCATACCGAAGGACAGGGCTTTGCTGTGTACCCGGATAAAAAACCTTATTCGCTTACACAAATGAACATCCCGATGGGATTGGGTGTGAGAACAAGGATCAGTGAAAGGATCACCATAAGCCCGGAATTACTTTATCGCAAAACATTTACCGATTATATCGACGACGTAAGCACAACTTATATTGATCCCAATTATTTTGACGTTTACCTGACACCGGAAAATGCAGCGATAGCACGCCAGATCAGCGACAAAACAGTTGGAATCGTTACTCCGGGTGTAAACCGTTATGAACCGGGAACCATGAGAGGTAATTCAAAAAACATGGATGCATATTTCTCCTTTGTACTTAAGCTAGGGATTAAATTGGGAGATCTGAGAGATGCTGATGAACGCAGGGCAATAAGACAAACACGTTGTCCGTTTTATTACTAAGAAATAAAATACTTAAACAATAAGCAAAACAAAAAGTCAAGTTAATCTACCCAAAAAAATTAAACGAATATGATTGATAGAAAGCAATAAGTGCAAAGTATAAGACTGAAGGTAACCCCCGGAAAACGACGTGTATTTTTATACACGATGCAACCCCTGAAACCACAAGACTAAACTTCGTTATTATTCTTTGCCTTATTTTTTATCATCAACTCAGTTTTGCCTTTATGTTTACGGTTGATTGAAAAGAGAATCCCATGTAGAACATGGGTTTTCTTTTTGTATAATGTTTCTTTTAAAGATCACTATCGTTGTTTCAATTCCTGAATAAGATACTTACCTGTAAAACTCTCCTTCACTTTTCCTATTTCTTCGGGAACGCCCTCGAAAAGAACCCTTCCACCACCAGAGCCGCCTTCCGGGCCAATATCAATGATGTGATCTGCCACTTTGATCATATCAAGATTATGCTCAATTACAAGAACGCTGTTACCCCTGTCTACCAGTTTATTGAGTACATCCAGTAAGTGCTGAATATCCTGGAAGTGCAACCCTGTTGTTGGTTCATCGAGGATATAAAATGTTTTTCCTGTATCACGTTTACCGAGTTCCGTAGCCAGTTTTACCCGTTGCGCTTCACCGCCACTCAGGGTTACAGCGCTTTGCCCAAGTGTGATATAACCAAGACCGACTTCCTGGAGCACTTTAATTTTCCGGTAGATAAAAGGCACTGCATTGAAAAACTCAACAGCATCATCTACCGTCATATCGAGCACATCACTGATCGATTTTCCTTTGTAGCGTATCTCCAGTGTTTCCCTGTTGTATCTTTTACCATTGCACTTTTCACAATGGACCAGCACATCCGGCAAGAAATTCATTTCAATTACACGCATGCCACCTCCTTCACAAACATCGCATCGACCGCTTTTTACATTAAAAGAAAAACGGCCTGCGTTGTACCCCCGGATCTTTGCCTCGGGAACTGAAGCAAATAAAGTTCTGATATCGGTGAAGAACCCGCAATATGTAGCCGGGTTGCTTCTTGGTGTTCTGCCGATCGGGCTTTGGTCTATCTCAATTACTTTGTCAATATGCTCCAGGCCTTTGATGCTCTTATAAGGCATCGGTTCTCCTTTTGATCCGTAACAGTAATTGCTTAACAACGGGTAAAGGGTTTCATTGATAAGGGTAGATTTGCCACTACCGCTTACGCCGGTTACCAGGATCAGTTTCCCCAGAGGAAACTTCACCGAAACATCTTTGAGATTGTTCCCTGTTGCTCCTTTTAATTCAATCGCTTTACCATTACCCTTGCGCCGTTCTTTGGGAACAGGAATATTTTTTTTCCCACTGAGGTATTGTGCGGTTTCTGAATTTGACTTTAATACTTCTGCCGGCGAACCTGCGGTTACAATACTGCCTCCATGCGTTCCGGCTCTTGGGCCTATATCCACGAGATAATCTGCGGCAAGCATTATATCCTTATCATGTTCCACAACCAATACGCTGTTGCCGATATTGCGCAGGTTCTGCAATGCATGAATCAATCGTTGGTTATCGCGTTGGTGCAGGCCGATACTTGGTTCATCCAGTATGTAAGTGATCCCTTGTAATTGGGAGCCAATCTGGGTGGCAAGCCTGATGCGCTGGTACTCTCCACCGCTCAGGCTTTTTGATGGTCTGTACAGCGTGAGATAAGTCAACCCGACATCAAGTAAAAACTGCAAACGCTCTCTTATTTCTTTCAGAATATCTTTTGCGATGATATTCTGTTTGGCAGACAAACGTTTTTCGATTCCTTTAAACCACTCCGCCAGCTCATCAAGATCCTGTTCACTGAGCTCGGCAATATTTTTATCATCAACCTTGAACCATAGGCTTTCTTTACGCAGGCGTGTTCCTTTACAGGTTTCGCAAGGTTTTAATTTCATGAATTTTTCAACCCAGTCACGCAAGGCCTCCGTTGTTGATGTTGACGAAAACCACCTGCGCAGCATATTGACGATGCCTTCGTATTCAGTAGCATAATAGATCGGGCCATCTTGTGGAACATCCATTTCCACTTCGGCTTCACTTTGCTCATCGGCTTCCTCTTTTCCATACAACAGCACATTGAGCTGCCGTTTGGAAAGTTCTTTGAGCGGTTTATCGAGGTTGATCTTATATTTTTTTGACAGCTGCTGCACCTGTTTGAACACATAAGTTTCTCTCTCTTCTCCCAATGCTGTTATACCGCCTTCATTTACCGATTTACTCCAGTCTGGTATTACGGCATCCATATTTACCATGTAAACAGTTCCCAATCCTTTACAGGTTGGACAGGCGCCATAAGGCGAATTGAATGAAAAAGCATTGGGTGAAGGTTCTTCATAACTGATACCCGTATCAATGCACATCAATTGTTTGCTGTACTGTGCCAGTTTATTGTCATCATTAATGAGCAGGAACAAGAGATCCTTTCCCATTTGCAAAGTCTTCTGTACGCTTTGACTCAACCGGAGTTTCATGTCATCCGTAACCTGGAGTCTATCAACCACCACTTCAATATCGTGGATCTTATAACGATCCACCTGCATGCGTGGCGCCAGGTCGAGCACTTCTCCATCCACCCGTACTTTCAGAAACCCTTTTTTTCGGATGTCTTCAAAGAGTTCACGGTAGTGGCCTTTTCGCCCACGAACAAGTGGAGCGAGCAGGCTGATCTTTTTATTTTTGTATTTTGAATAGATGGATTGTACGATCTCCTCCTCACTGAACTTCACCATTTTTTTCCCGGTGTTATAGCTGTATGCTTCTCCGATACGGGCATACAATAACCTGAGAAAATCATAGATCTCTGTTATGGTTCCTACAGTACTACGGGGATTTTTATTGGTAGTTTTCTGCTCAATGGATATTACTGGCGAAAGCCCGGTGATCTTATCCACATCAGGGCGTTCCATATCACCCACAAACTGCCTGGCGTATGCAGAAAAACTTTCCATATAACGCCGTTGACCTTCGTTGTATATTGTATCAAACGCCAGCGAAGATTTTCCACTGCCGCTTACACCTGTAAAAACAACAAGTTCGTTTTTCGGGATTTTTATATCAACATTTTTGAGGTTGTGCTCCCTCGCACCAAACACTTCTATAAAATCAACCGTTTTTGGGGGTACGGTCAGTTTTCCTTTTTTATTCGCCATCTTATACTCCTTGCTGTAAATATACGAACAAAATAAAGGGCATACGGTTCATACTTCCATAACATTCCTGCCATAAAAAAGCAGCCGGCTCTTTACAGAACCGGCTGCTGAACATTAAATCACCAACACTTATTTCTTCATGAGTGTGAGTGGGGCATACACTGTCCCGTTTCCGTCACTCATCTGGATGAAATAAATTCCTTTCTGTAAAGGCTGAAGACCATCGATCGCAAACTGGTTGCTGCCTTTCTGTAATTCATAAAAACAGGTTCTTACCAGTTTACCTGAAGTTTCAGTAATGCGAACAGTGAGCGTTGTTTTATACCCGCTCTGCATGGCAATATTGAGCTTATCGGTAAAGGGATTCGGCCAGGTACTCACCTGCCTATTTCCATTTACCCTTATCACAACAATATTTGAAAAATCAAACCGGCCATCTTTGTCAACCATTTTCAAGCGATAATAATTGATTCCAGTAACCGGGTTGTTATCCGTAAAGTTATACTTTGCGGGAACTGATGAATTTCCTCTTGCCTGAACAGTGCCGATCTGCTGGTAAGTTGTGCCATCAGCACTGCGTTGTACTTCAAAATGATCGCTGTTTTGTTCGAAAGAAGTTTCCCATGCCAGCAGGGTTTTTCCTCCTGATAATATTCCGCTAAAAGAAACCAGTTTTACCGGAATGATAACAGGTGGTATTACCGGTATCACGTAAGTGGCAGTATTACTCAGGTTTCCACCGTTGTCGTAAGCGGCATAATTAAATAATGCATTGCCAACAAATCCATCTGCCGGATCAAATTCCAGTTGGCTGATCTCAGCCGGTGTTAGCACCTGGCCGGCTACAACCGGTATTCCGTTCAACAGCAATACACCCTGGCTGGCAGGAGGTATGTTGTTGATAACGTAAGATGCGATCGTTCCGTCCGGATCAGTACTGCTTAATGCTGGTATGGCCATTGCGCCATCTGTATTGGTAAGTGTTGCCGAAACAACATCCTGTGATACAGGTGGCACGCCTGTTACATTCAATGTATAAGTAGATACGTTACTTACCAGCCCGTTGTTATCTGTTGCATAGTAATTGAAAACTACTTCGCCGGTGTACCCAGGTGCCGGATCAAATTCCAGTTGACTGATCTCAGCCGGTGTTAATACCTGGCCAACTGTAACCGGAACACCATTCAGCAATAACACTCCCTGTGATGGCAACGGCAGTGAATTGATGGTGTAGTTACTGATGGTTCCATCTTCATCAGTTGCATTCAATGCGGGGATTGCTGTAGCGCCGTTTGAATTCGGCATTACTGGTGCGATGATCGGTTTGGCCAGTGGAGGCACATTGGTTACCGGGATGGTATAAAGAACTGTATTGCTTTTTGCTCCGCTGTTATCAATAGCGGAATAATAAAATATGGCATCTCCTGTAAATCCATCAGCAGGATCAAACTGAAGCTGACCGATCTCTGCCGGGGTTAATACCTGACCGGCAGTAACCGGAATACCATTCAGGTACAATACTCCCTGGTAAGCCGGTGGCAATGATTCAATCACATAGCTTGTTATGCTTCCATCGGGATCACTCGCTACCAAGGAAGGGATAGAAGTTGCGCCATTGCTGCTGTTCATGAGCGGCGCTATAACAGGCTCTGCTATTGGTGGAATATTACCACTTCCGGAAACAGGTATATTGTATTGAGCAAGGTTGCTTGGATTGCCACTATTATCAGTTGCTGAATAATAGAAATTAACCACTCCTGTAAAGGCTGGATTAGGATCGAATGTCAACTGGCTGATCTCTGCCGGTGTTAATACCTGTCCTGCAGTAACAGCTACTCCGTTCAGGTACAGAACACCTTGTGTTGCTGCCGGCAGTGTATGGATTGTATAACTGCTGATCGTTCCATCCGGATCAGCTGCATTCAATGCAGGTATAGCTGTTTGCCCGTTCGTATTAGGCATTAATGGAGCATTGATCGTTTGTGCTACCGGTGGTTGGTTGGCAATATTGATAATATAATTGCCTGGCTGACTAACGTTACCATTGTTATCGGTTGCCGTATAAGTAAAACCAGCCGAACCACTGAAACCGGTTGCAGGATCGAAATACAAGGAGTTAGCCTGAGCAGGCGTAAGTGTTTGGCCGGCCGTTACTGCAACGAGTTGACCTGTTGTACAGGACGCTGGTGCCAATGGGCAGTAATATAAAACTCCCTGTGCCCCTGTTGGAATGCTGGTAATGGTATATTGCGTTACTGTTCCATCTGCATCACTTCCACTGATCGGCGGTATAGATGTTGTGGCTGCGTTGTATGGAACTGATGTGGTAACATTTGTTACTGTAGGCGGATTATTGATAACAGGAATGGTATATACAGCAGTATTACCAACATTTCCGTCGTTGTCTGTAGCTGTATAACTGAAAGTTGTGTTACCAACAAAACCCGGAGCCGGATCGAAGAAAAGGGATGCTGCCTGCGCAGGTGTAATTGTTTGTGCTGGAGTAACAGCAACCAATTGGCCAAACGTGCACGATGCCGGGGCCAATGGGCAATAATACAGAACTCCATCGGATGGTGCAGGAATAGTATTGATTGTATAGGATGCTATTGTTCCGTCCAGGTCACTGGCCTGTAATGACGGAATTGCTGTAGCGCCGTTGCTGTTGTTTACTGATTGTGCTGTAATATTATTAACTAACGGCGGCGTTTGGCCGTTTGCAGTTGCCGCGACAGGGATCGTATAATTGGCGGTATTACTCAGGTTTCCGCTGTTATCTGTAGCTGTATAGGTAAATGTTGCATTGCCTGTAAAGCCAGGATCAGGATCAAACTTAAGTGTTCCCATTTGCGCCGGTGTTAATACGGTTCCTGCTGTAATTGCGGTAACTGTTCCTGTACATGGCTCTGTTCCGTTTGAACAATAGGTTAACACACCTTCTGATGGAGGCGGTATGGTTGAGATGGTAAAAGATGCAATGGTACCGTCTGCATCTGAAGCTGACAAAGCTGCAATGGCCGTTGGTCCATTTGTGTTTGCCATAGAAGGCACCATAATATTATTGGCCACAGGAGGTATGGCTACAACAGGTAATTTATAAGTGGCCGTATTGCTCACATTTCCACTATTATCAGTGGCGGTAAATGTAAACTGTGCTATGCCCGTGAATGCAGGATCAGGATCAAACTTAATGGTTTGCATCTGTGCCGGCGTGAGCACTGTTCCGGGTGTTATTGCTGTTACTGTTCCTGTACAAGGTTCTGTTCCATTTGAACAGTAGGTCAACACCCCTTCAGTTGATGGTGGTATCGTTGAAATTGTATAAGACGCGATTGTTCCATCCGGATCACTGGCAACCAATGCCGGTATCAATGCTGGTCCGCTTGTTTGAGGAATCGGAAGATTGGTAAAATTATTTGCCACCGGCGGGAGTGTATTGCAATTATATACATGCAGGTGTACACCCCTGAATTCACGCAGTTGACCATATATCCACGTATTGAACAGTTTTGTATCGCCGATGCTGTTTGCCAGTATTCCTGTTCCTGATCCTCCCCACGGATGAACAAAGCCTGTTGAGGTAATGCCAAACAATTCTGCTGATCCTGATACTACCGCATTGTCATCCCAAAAAGCGATTGACGGAGTTGTTGGCGGCGAAGGCCTTTCATCGAAGATGGCAAATCCATCGCTGTTATTCTCCGCATCATAGATGGGATAATGCACCGGGAAAGAGCCATACCGGAATATGGTTTTAAAAGCTGTACCTGATGGCACGTTTGCGCCAAGCCCATCAAGTCCATCCCAGGGTACAACTGTAGTTCCAATGATTGTGATCTCCTGTTCAATAAGAACATCCTTGGTTCCTGCCTGGTATCCGTCAACACCATTCAGGTCAAGTAAGAAAATGGCTACACCGGGTGCGGATACGGTAATGGAAATATCCATGGCACCGCCATTGGCCCTGGAAGTATTACACTTTGAAACGGGAACAATTACAGGATTGAGTATGGTTGCGCTTGGCCAGAATTCAGCATCGGGATCATTTACGAAATTATCGTACTGGGGATAACCGGCATTGAAAACGCCTGCATAAAAATTGCGGCTTTTGCGGCGTTGTTTATAATCAGTGCTGGCATTTCCATTTGCGTCAGTTAATGTACCCGTAGGATTGCTTGTGAAGAAGAATCCGAAAGGCTGCATACCACTGAGGTTAATGGATTTGATATAGTAATTGGTACCTGCCTGGTTTGGAACTGCAGTGTACATTAAGAAGTTTGTCGACAACTTATTGCTGGAACCATTGGCATTGAATGACCAGTAT
>JAFDXA010000420.1 GCA_018268185.1 Bacteroidota bacterium | reverse complement strand
CCAATGTAACAGCATCGGTAGCAGCTTCGTAGTTGATACCTTCCCGAACACCGGCGGGGAGGTCCTGTACAGTTACCGTACCCGGAACGTAGAAGTTGATGGTATCCCTGATGGTAGTGATACCCAGTTTGGCTTCCATTACAAGTTGCTGGTTGCCGGAAGCTGCAATGGTAGGTGATGCGGATATCGTTGTTGCGCCTGCTGCAGTTTGAATAGTGGCCCCGTTGAAATATAATTTGAGGGCAGAAGCAGCATTCGCAATGCCCGTCATGGGAATGGTATTACCCACTGAAGCAGTAATGATTTCTGGTATGGGTATATAAGTAGGTTGTTTGTATGGTAATGAGAAGCGTGCTCCCAATGCCGTAGTATAGATCGGGATATACATATCACTACCGTCAATATTACGCTGCACTTTTGAGCCGGTGCCGTTCCTGAAGAGTATGGCTATTTTCTGAATGGATTCGCCGGCATTGGAGATGCCGAAAAATGTACGCAGGCCCCCTGTAATAGTAAACGACCATTTATTACTTCCCAAAGAAGTACATTGAGCGGCTGCTGTGGTGGTTGCCCAGGTAAATTTGCTGTATTTCCAGTCTGAAGAACTTGTACTCAGGTTCGTGATAACACCGATATGAACATATACATCGGTAACCGGTGTGTAGCCCATCAGTCCCTGGTTGCCTTTGGTTGCATCCAGTGTTACCGTAAATGGTGTTGTTGATTCCTGCGGAAAATCGGGTGTCCATGATAATTCCTGCCCCCATGCAAATACAGCAGTAAATGAAACAAGGATAGCGAGTAAACCTTTCTTCATAGCAAACAATTTAATGTGTAAAATAAACACATTATAGCCGAATTTCAATCAATGTTAATAAAAGAATTTTGGGTTGTTGATAACGGCTGGATAAATGCATTGAATCTCATGAAGTTGAGTACAGGTAAAGGATTGAGCCGGCCTTAAAAATATTTTCTTACAAAAAATTTGTCGGCTGGCTTTTTATTGTATATTTATCGATGTGTATTTTTTACACATCTTAATGCTACTCAATTAATTTAAACGATTGCTATGTCAGTAACTTCTTACACAGGTGCAAAACCTCATCTTGGATTTTGGCAGATATTCAACATGTGTTTCGGATTTTTTGGAATCCAGTTTGGCTGGAGCCTGCAAATGGGAAACATGAGCGCTATCTATGAATATCTTGGTGCATCTCCCGAACAGATCCCGGGCTTATGGCTGGCGGCTCCAATGACAGGTTTGATAGTACAACCGATCATCGGTTATTTGAGTGACCGTACATGGCATCCATGGCTGGGCCGTAGAAGACCATATTTTCTCATAGGGGCAGTTCTCAGTTCTTTGGCTCTGTTTATCATGCCTAATGTATCTGCAGTTTGGATGGCTGCCGGAACTCTTTGGATTCTGGATTCCTGTATTAATATCAGCATGGAGCCGTTCAGGGCTTTTGTAGCTGATAATCTTGATGAGAAACAACGCTCAAAAGGATTCGCCATGCAGAGTATGTTTATCGGCCTCGCTTCCTTTATTGCCGGTTACCTCCCGGTAAAACTGGTGGAGTGGTTCGGCGTTTCAAGGGATAAGGTTGGTGGATCGATACCTCAGAATATTTCTTTGTCTTTCTATATCGGAGGAGCTGTTTTTTTTACAGCTGTTCTGTATACCGTTTTAAGAAGCAAGGAGTATCCTCCTTCAGATTCAGACTGGCGGTTTAAGGTTAAGGAATCCAACAAAGGATTTGGAGGCGGAGTTAAAGAGATACTCACAGCAATCGTTCAGATGCCCGATCAAATGAAAAGACTTGCGGTTGTAAACTTCCTCACCTGGCCTGGTTTGTTTTTAATGTGGTTTTATTACAGTACCGGGGTTGCTACTGATATCTTTGGCGGAGATGCAACAACCAACAGTGAAGTTTTTACAAAGGGGCTGGAATATGCCAATACAACTTCGGCTATTCTTAACCTTGTTACATTCCTCTTTGCATTTACCATTCCGTTCTGGGTAAATAAACTCGGAAAGAAATATACGCATACTCTGTGTTTGCTTTTAGGAGGGGTCGGACTTGTATCTGTAAACTATATTCATCAACCCTGGATGTTATATGTTTCAATGAGCCTGGTAGGAATAGCATGGGCTTCAATTCTCTCGATGCCTTATTCTATGCTTTCGGGCTGCCTTCCGCAAGACAAGATCGGGATTTACATGGGGATATTCAATTTCTTCATTGTATTACCTGAAATAATTGCATCGCTTTTTTTTGGAAAAATTATGTCTGGGGTATTACACAATGATCGCCTGCTGGCAGTAATGATCGGGGGATGTTTGTTGATATTGGCAGGTATCATCTGCGCCCTGATTGTAAAAGAAAAAGAAGATTAATGCATTGTGTTATTAAAATTTTAAGTAGCAGGATATAATCAATTAGGATATTCTCTTCTTTTTACTATACTTTTTTGCTTCTCCAAAAAAGTATAGTAAAAAGGAGCCCGGAAAAAGGATACGCCGCTTTTTCCGGAGGGTTCCCTGATTAAACTTTTGTACTACTGTAAACTCAGATTCAGTTCCCTGATCTGTAATTTTAACCAACTTGGAAAACCGTAAAACCGAACTAT
>JAFDXA010000041.1 GCA_018268185.1 Bacteroidota bacterium | reverse complement strand
TATTACCCTTACATCGTTCAGTGCTTTCGAATAATGCAGGCTGAAAGCAGGGGGCGCTTCTCCCACCATATTAAACTGCGTATGACTATAGTACCTGGCGAGTGGTTGTATGAAATTGCGGATACGAACAAGACATTCTTCAGCACTATACGATTCTTTTTTCAGGGCCCAGATCGTTTCACGCAGCGATGTAATAATGTCTTTTGATGCGTACTTCAAGCCACCGAGTAATTCCTTCCTCCGGCTTTCTTCCTGTTCAGCTTCCAGCAATTCAGTGTTGTATAATATGGCATGAGCATAAGCTCCCAGGCTGTCGTGCAGGTCCCTGGAAATGCGCTCCCGTTCTTCTCTTAACTGCTTTTCGTTTTCGAGTTGCTGCATTTTTTTTGCATACAGTCTTTTATTCCGTTGATTAATGATGTAGCCCAATGAAAAAGCAAAAACAATTGCCAGTAAGCTGATGAACCACCAGGTTTTCCAAAACGGCGGATCAATAACAATAAACAGTTCTTTCATCGGAACAGGAGTATCGCTATGACCCTTCGATGCATACACCTGGAATACATATTTGCCGGGAGGCAGACTATAGTGCACCGTTTGCAGGCCGTTGTTATAAGACCATTCCTTATCCACGCCCTTCATACGGTATTGATAAACATACTGCCCGGGATTTAAGCTACCCATAGCCACAAAATCAAAAGCCAGGGCGTTGCGGGTATAGGGCAAAGCTATTTTCTTAAGACTCCAGGCTGCGATGTCTTTTGACACATCCTGGTTATTGGCCAGCACATTTATAAACAGCAGGTTGATGTTTTCGTAATGCCGGGTAATCCTTTCCGGGTAAAAACTACTTACCCCGTTCACTCCGCCGAAAAACAATTCACCACTTTCCGATGCAGCAACAACATTTGTATTGAATTCATTCTCCTGCAAACCGTCTTCCTTCTTTAAATGTTCTGTGACCTTGCCCGCTTCCAGTTTAAAAATTCCCTTGTTCGTACTGCACCAGATACCAGCTTTTTTATCAAATGCCATCGCATAGATACACTCATCGGGCAAACCCGATTCCCTGTTAAAATGTTGAAGCAACCTGCCCTCGGCATCGGTTACAAAAATGCCTTTGTTGGTACCCACAAAAATTTTTCCTGAATTGTTATTGAGGTAACAACGCACACCCCCGGTATTATTGAATGGCCTTCTTTTAACAATGCTGAAATCATGCTCGTCCAGGAAAATAAATTCATCATTGCAATGAATCATATAATAAGGCTTACAGTAAACCCCGCTCATGATATAACCATTGGCAGATGGATATTCGTAAACTTTATTGCCGGGAAAATCCACCCGGTAAATATTTGCCTGCGACAGTACCACTGCCTTTTCTTCATCCTGGTATAATGTTTTACAGAAATATCCAACTCCTGATTTTTCCGGGGCAAGCTTGCTGATAAAAGGTAGAAGCTGCATCCTGTTTAAATCGCTTCCCAGTTTCCATATCCCTTTACTGCCGGGTGTAAAAATGTAATATTCGCCTGCCTTGCTTTTGATGATGGCAGTCGGGCTATGGAATCCACTACCATCTGGCGCCGGCATAGGTATATGCTTTACCAGGCGTTGCATACTGTCGTAGATCAGCAAGCCGTTTCCCGAAGCGCCGGTTAAGATCCTGTTGTTCTCCTCATCGGGTAATATGGACAGGGTAAATTTTTTTTCAATGTCACCGGAGCCATAATACTTCAATGGATAATTATCTGCAGTTATCTTACGAAAGCCACCAGAGATCGTTTGAACATAGAGGTTTCCGAAATTATCCTGTTTAAGGTTTGCGATGGTAGCATCCTTTGCCGGTGGCGCATTCTGATAGTTCACGATCTCGGCGCCGATTTGGCTTAAAGAAGAATCTGTTTCATAGATCCTGTCGTTAAGAGAAAGCAGCGTTTTCTGCTGCCAATGATAAATGATGCAGCGGCTTATAGAAACCTGTGGTTGTTCTTCAATCGGAATATTACGAATGGCATTGGTTTGGATATTCAAAACCTGCAACGCCCCTTTTTTACTCTTATCATAAAACAAAAGCTCGTTCCTGTTGGTCTGTTGCAACACATAAGATGAAATATCAGGAAATGCAGCAGATTCATACAGAAATTTTCCTGCTGCCATGCCCCAGCAATATATTTTCTTATTGATGATCATGGCCGTTTTGCCATCTACAATACTCCCGCTTACTTTAGGAGTATAATCAAGATCCTTTTCATATCCGGGCAAGCCGGTTTTAAACCTGGAGTTCCCGGCATAACTGCTCATATTTATTCCAATGATTTCTGCCGCCTCTGTATAGAGATAAATAACACCCCGGTACTCTCCCAAAAACCGGGCTGTTGCTATAGCAGTTTGTTCAAATTTATAAACGAAGTGAAAGGCATTGGCTTTATCGTCATACCTGCTGATGCCTTGAAGATGGCCAACCAGCAGGGTTCCGTTGCTGCACTTGAAAAAAGAGCAGTTCTTGTTTTCAGGCAGGCCCGGTTGAACGGGCACGGAAATAAAATTCTTTCCATCAAAACGCTGAATCCCGTTTGGATAAGACAGCCACCAGTAATTGTTCCGGTCAAATTCTGTATCAATGATGGTGCTTTGCAACAAACCCTCATTTACCCCATAGCTGAACGTATTGTAACGGTGATAAAGCTGGGCATACAATGACCCGATAGTAGCAAAGAAAAAAAAGCATAATATAATCAGGCAGCGCTTTATCAATCAGCAGAAGTTAAATGTCTATCAAATTACGGAATAGATTTTTAAACCTACTTTACTCCAAAAGGATTATTGTTCAGCCAGGGTTTATTTATTCTTTTTAATTATTAATGGCAGCTCCTTTTTTCATGCGCATTACAACAAATTTCCAACCCTTTAGAAAATATTCGCCGCATGCTGTAACAAGAATTTGATATTATTTTCACGCTAACCTGTTCAGTAAAAATTACCTGTTTAAAAATTTAAAGTATGAAACAGTTTTATCTTTTACTGATGTTGTTTTTCATAGTAAGCAATGGCCGGGCACAGCTTTATGAAGGTTTTAATTATGCCGCAGGTGAGAATATCGGCGGAACATGCAATCCTAATCCCTGCTCCGGAAATAACTGGACTACACACGCTGCCAGTAATGCCGGAACAATTGATGTTTTATCAGGAAGCCTTAGCTACCCTGGGCTGCAAGCTTCTTCGGGCAACCGCATATATATTCCGGGAGCCAATGCCACAACTACAAGAGATGTAAACATGCCTGCAGCAATTACAGGCACCCCGCAAATTGCGTATTATTCATTTCTTCTAAAGGTTATTGACAATACACAATTGATTACCACCGGCCCCAGTGTAAATGCTTATTTCGTCAGTTTCGGAAAAACAGCAGGCAACTCTATATCAAATGCTATCGGTCGGGTTGGCATCCGTTCTGTAAACGCTGGAGCCAATTTCCGGCTGAATATTGTAAATGGTAATGGAGGCGGATCTTTTTCTCTATCTGAAATCACTGCTGATTTAGATTTTGGTGCCACTTACCTGGTTGTGGTAAAATATGAAATTACTGCGGCCAATAAAGACATCGCTACACTGTGGGTTAATCCTTCTTCTCTTGGTGAAGCCGAACCTGGGGGAGGTGTTACGAACAACAGTTTATCCGGCGGAGCAGTTGTATCAGTATTTGGATCGGTTGCAATTTCAAACGCTCCCAATACACCCAAGGCCGAGATTGATGAAATAAGAACCGGAACAACCTGGGCCTCCGTTACGCCTGCACCACCGGTAGTAAACTCATTTACACCCACAGGTGGGTATTCGGGCACACCAATTGTAATTACAGGAAACCACTTTACCGATGCTACCGGCGTAACGATCGGTGGAACAAACGCTGCATCATTTACAGTTGATAACTCCACACAGATAACAGCTGTTGTTGGAGCTGGTGCCAGCGGCCCAGTAAATGTAGCCACTGCCATCGGCGACAATTCATCTGCAGCAACATTCACTTACAACGGCTACATAACAAACGCAGGTGGTAACTGGAACGCCGGCACAACCTGGCTGGGCGGTAATGTTCCCCCATCAAATGCAGATGTTACAGTATCCAATGCGATAAGTGCAGATATTAGTCCGGCAGTTGCAAACCTCACACTTTCAGGCAGCCTTCTCACGCTGGGAAATAACAACATCACTGTATCCGGTGTTGTAAACGGGGCTTCGTCATCAGCCTATATCATTACCAATGGAACAGGCAGGATGATCCACAGCAATGTGGGAACAACACCCGTATTGTTTCCCGTTGGTACAGCCAGTTCCTATACACCGGCCACAATAGCCAATGGAAGCAATCATAGTTTCTCATGTAATGTACAACCAACATTCACCAACCCCTTGCCCGGCAATGAAGCAGTGTTACGTCAATGGAATATTGCTGATGAAACTGGCGGGCCCGTAAGCGCTGCCTTAACGCTGCAGTGGAATGCTGCCGATGAACACGCAAGTTTTAACAGGAATCTTTGTGCCATGGCCC
>JAFDXA010000419.1 GCA_018268185.1 Bacteroidota bacterium | reverse complement strand
TTCCTCCACCCAGGTAATAACCTTGTAAAAAGAGTCTTGCATTTACAGTAATACCACAACTGTTAACCATTACCGTTTGTGAGGAACTGGTACTGCAATCAGAATCGGGATCGCCGTTGGTATAAGTGTAAGTAATTGTGTACGGGCCGCCAACCCCTGCCACTGCTGGATTGAATGTTGCAGTTCCGTTGCCAAGATCTGTTATACCCGGGCCTGAAAAATGCCCGGGCGCCAGGTCATCCCCGGCAAAATTACCCGTAAGCGTTGCCGGAGCATCTGAAATGCAATACTGCGAAGACAGGCCTGTAAAACTTGCGGCCGGCAACTGAACCACCATTACATTTTTAGAAACAGTTTTACTGCAACCCGTACCGGGATCTGTATAAGTATAAGTGATTGCATAAAGTCCGCCTGTTCCAACAGCAGAAGGTGTAAATGTATTTCCCGTGATGCCGTTTCCATTGAATGTTCCGCCTGCAGGAATTCCGGTGAGTGTAACCGATGGCGCATCGAAACAATATGCCGGCGCCAACCCTGTGAAATCAACAAAAGGCAATGGAATTACCGTAATGGTAGTACTGTATTGTGTTGAAAGTGATGATTGCACAACTACGGGAACACTGCTGTTGGTATTGGTTGAATTTCCTAACTGCCCGTAATTATTGCCGCCCCAACTCCAGATGGTGCCATTCGACATAACAGCGTGACTATCATCCAACCCACAGCTTACAATATTCCAGGATGTTGCAGTTCCTACCTGGGCCGGTGATGTAATTGATGAGGGTGAAGTTGTACCATTCCCCAATTCGCCGTTTGCATTGTATCCCCAGGTCCATAGTGTACCATTTTGTTTAAGCCCCACGGTATGCCCTCCTTTCGAAGCTACCGATGCCCAATTGCTCGCCGCAGTGATCTGTACAGGGCTGTTTGTGCTGATATAATTACCATTTCCCAATTGTCCCAGATTATTATCACCCCAGGCCCATAAAGTACCTCCGTTTTTAATTGCAAATGAACTGGATGGACCTGCGCACACTGAGCTCCAATCGGAAGCCGTGCCGATCTGCAGGAAAGTATTGTTTGCAGGCGCCCCACCAAGTTGCCCATCAACACTGGTTCCTGCTCCCCATAAAGTACCATCCGATTTGCGGGCAAGTGTGTGATCTGTTCCTGCTGAAACCTCAACCCAGTTGGTTCCTGTTCCGCATTGGGTTGGACTGGTTATAAAAGAATTGGTGATGCCGATACCGAGTTGACCGCTGATGTTTTGCCCCCATCCCCAAAGTGTACCATCTGTTTTAATGGCCATTGTAGAAAGGTTGCCCGCTGAAACCTGTGCCCAGTTATTGCCTGTTCCTACCTGCACCGGTGTTGAAAAATTTACCGTGCTGTCGATCCCCAGTTGCCCAACAGTATTTCGTCCCCAGGCCCATAATGTACCATTAGTTTTAATGGCGAGGCTGTAAACTGAACCTACTGTGACCCTGGCCCAATCATTGGCAGTGCCTATTCTCACAGGTTGGTTGCTGTTGGTTGTGGTTCCATTTCCCAACTGTCCGAAATTATTCCGCCCCCATGCCCACAGGCTTCCGTCTGCCCTGATGGCAAGGCTATGATAACTTCCCGTAGCAAGTCTTATCCATTCTGCCCCCATGCTGCAGTTGGCATCACTCAGGCTTGTTACCTGGTAAGCAGTAGTTGTGGTTGGATTAACAGGAATCTTCACCTGGCTGTTCATCGTTGCAAGCGGCACGCCGTTGTTAACAGCATACATCCACGGTGCTGTTCCGGTAAAGTTCAGTACCAACGTATCTGTAATTCCCTGGCAGATGGTTGAAGCTGTGGCGCTGATGACAGCCGCCGGCCTACCCTTAACCGTTACCTGCTGTGTTGTACTTGCAGAGCAGCCTGTAAATGGATCTGTATAAGCGTAAGTGATATTATATGGCCCGCCAATACCGGCTAAAGCCGGCGTAAATTTATTATTGCTGATACCGGGTCCGCTGAATATTCCGCCAGCCGGTACTCCTGTTAAGGTATAAGATTCAGAAGTGACGCAATAGGATGAATTCAATCCTGTGAATGAAACCGTTGGTAAAGCGCTTATCACAATAAACTGATCACTCACCCTATTACAACCGCTTAATAGATTTGTTGCAATAACACTGTAAGTTCCGGAAGTAAAAAATTGTCCGAAAGAAATAGCTCCGCCTGTTCCGGCAATGGGAGCGCCAACTGCTGCATTATCCCGCAGCAACTGGTAGCTTACATTCTTCTGGGAAACAGCCACACCAATGGTACTGCCCTGCGTAACGCAGGCATTGGTACCAGTGAGTGAAAATACATCGGGTGCACCAAATGAAGTGGCGGGTGTAAAAGCCACTCCGCCAAATGCTGTATTGGTGGCGGCCGTAGCCAGCAAGGTTCCCGCTACTGATAATGCTGATCCATTGGAAGTAATCGGATCGGGACTTGAAGCGGAAACGCCTATATCAGTAAAACTGTACAATGCATTGGGTTTTGCATTGCTTGTATTTGCTGTTATAAAAAGTTCAACATTGGATGTACAAGGGTTAAAATAACCTGTTACCCCAAAAACATTTCCACTTAGTATTCCTGATAAACTCCAGTTAGCACCGTTATCGCTCGATGTAAATTTTCTCAATCCAGTTGGCGCCGTTGAAAGACTTGCTACATACAGTACATCAGGACCAAAGCCGTTCAGATCAAAAATTACGTAGGAATAAGGATCACCTACTGTACTGCCCACCAGT
>JAFDXA010000418.1 GCA_018268185.1 Bacteroidota bacterium | reverse complement strand
ATTCAGATTGGCACCGTAAATCAGCCTGAACCTGTCTTCCTTGGCTGATGCCGGGTCTTGAGTAACTGGAAAATTGTGAAAAGTGGTATCATTCAGGCCTATCAGGGTAGCAGTATTCAGGTAAGTATCAACAACCATAGCCTGCATACCGGGATGATTCAGATTCTTAAGCATGAATTTGATCCTGTAATTGCATTGCTGCATATTCCACATCCTGAAAAAAGTGGTATCACTGTTTGTATAAACACTTCTTCTTTCAACAACGAGGTTATAACCGGTTCTCAGGATGCCGAAATTGATTCCGGGGTTAGGCATCTTCCAGGCATCATTCACATCTACAGCATTACTGTAAATATTGTTGTAGTTGGTAAGATTACCATCTACCAACACGAGTCCGCCGGGGCCATCAACATATAAATTGGCCCGCATGGATTCCTGGGATTTTGATGTAAACGGAAATAATAAAAAGGAAACAATGATTAACGGTAAGCAGCAAACAGCCACCTGGGTGTAGATCTTTTTCATAGGGTATTTTTTGTAACAGTTACCGATTCAGCAACTGTTGGGTTTGGGATAAAAACTGAACAAATATATGTGAATGGAAATTTTAAAAACTGTAGTTCATGAGTTGTAGTTATTGTAGAAATTCATCCATCCGGGAAATAAAAAAAGGCCCGCATTGCGGACCTTAATGGAGTTTGTTTTGGTATTTTTTATTGAACGTATATCATTCTCACGATTCTTTCACGACCCGGGCTTGAGAACTCAAGCATGTAATTACCCGGAGCAAGCTGTGAAGGAAGTTTTACAGAACACCTGCCCTGCCCTTCCATCACAAGATAAGTTGTGAGGAACTGCCTGATGCCATTGCCGTTGATGAGCGATACCTCATACTTGCCGGTTTGCAAATTATTGAACTGCAGGTAAACGGTTTTATTCAATACCGGGTTAGGATATATAACCAGGCCGGCTGCAGAGCCATTCACTTTTACTTTGGCAACTTCACTGTAATATACATTTCCATCAGAAGTAGTGGCTTTGATCCTGTAATAATGATCTCCGGCGGCTACATCAGCATCATTGAATTCATAGTTCTTGCCAAGATCAACTTTACCATGAGGAGTCAGTTGAAAAACCGGCGAGAAGTCGCTACCCGTTTTTGAATGTTCAACTACATAGTCTGTTACATCATCTTCATCCGTAACATTCCATTGCAGGTTTGCATTGTTCTTACCGATCACCATTTTCACAGCGAGTTCCATGGCCAGGAAAATTGGTTTTTTGATCCGGTAGAAATGAATCACCCTGAATCTTGTCTGACTTGCAGATGCCGGATCAGTAGTAATACTGAAATCTATCGGCGTTGTTCCGTTGGCAGATACTTCTGTCTGTGTTCTCAGGTATGTATCCTGGAAAATAACACGCCTTTGGGCGTTTTCAAGATTATTAAGTATGAATTTGATCCTGTAGCTTCCCTGCGCCATATTCCACATACGGAAAGCAGTGGTATCATTCTTTTTAATGGTTGCCCTTCTTTCAACAACGAGATCATAGCCATCCCTGGAGATACCGAAATTGCTGCCGAAATTGGTGAGTTTTAAGGCATCATAGTAGTCTACCGTATTACTGTAAGTACTTGCATACTCAGTAAGGTTACCGTCTAATAACACTTCTGTGTTGGATGCCACTGCGTACAGGTTGGCACGCATAGATTGTTGGGCTGTTGCTGCCGTTCCCGCAAAAAGCATGGCTACCAGCAGGCTCTTTTTCCCGTGCTCAGTAATGAGCGAGTAAAGATCTTTCATAAGATGTTTTTATGGTGATAATGGATAATCTCCGCGGATTTGGCCGCAGAGGGTCATCTGTAAACAGGCTGGATAATCCTTATTACAGCGATCCTGAATAGAAACGAAGATTTTATATGAAAATTGCGAACAGATGTAAAATCTCTTTCATAAATGCGGTAAAATAAAAGAGCCGCAGCTTTTCATGAAGAAGAAGTTGCGGCCCTGTAAATCATTGTCGAGGAATTATTCTGCTATATTCACTTCAAGTATTTTTTCAACTGCTTCCGGTCCCGAAATACTTATATGATAGATACCCGACGCCAGTGAAGCAGGCAACTGAACAAGCACTACCTGGTTTCTTTGTTCCAGCTTGATATCTTTTAAATGAGTTACTGTTCCATTGCTGCTGATGATTGATATACTGTACCTGCCTGCCGGCTGTTCAGTGAATGAAAGCTGCAAACGCTTACCGGTAACCGGGTTCGGGTAAATGCTAATGCCGCCGGCTGTTTTGAGCTGGTTCACTTTAACCACAGCACTGTATTGAACACGACCTCCAATGCTGATGGCCTTGATGCGGTAGAAATTATCTTTCGCAAGCGGACTTATATCATTTCTTGCATAAGTTGATCCTCCGCCATTGTTCAACAACGGATCGGCGGTTATGATACCGGTAAAATTGCGGCCATCTTCACTGCGTTCAACTGTATATTGCTGAAGATTCATTTCATTTTCAACAGCCCAGTTCACAGCGATCGATTTATCTGCTTTCCGGGTAGCGCTGATGGATATAAAGTTCACCGGCGTTGGCATCAATTGCCTGAATACAAGCCTGAACCTGTCTGCAGCATAAGCTCCCGGATCATTGATCACCTGGAACATTATACGTGTCGTGTCGTGCAGACTTACAACCGTACTGCTGTGCAGGTAATTGTCTTCCAGGAAAGCAAGCATCCCCGGTTCAGCGATATTGGCTGGAATAAATTCCATTTCGTACTGCTGCACCCTAACCTGCCCGAGCCTGAAGAAAATTGTATCGCCAGCCTGGATAGCCTTGCGTCTTTCTACAGCCAGTTTTTGTGCTGCGCTCATAATGGCAAAATTTTCACTGGTGTTGTTGAGTT
>JAFDXA010000417.1 GCA_018268185.1 Bacteroidota bacterium | reverse complement strand
TCCCTGTTTATCTACGATCAGGCTATGCGGCTGTTCATTGCCACTACCTCCCAGATAGGTTGCATAAACCCGGTTACTTCCGTTGGGAGAAAATTTAAAAATAGCAATATCGTAAGGAGGAAAATTATCTTCTCCAACACCGCCATTAAAAACAGTACTGTAAGCTCCGGGCGAAACAGGATAACCTGAACCGAAAGAGATACCGCCGGCAAAAAGGCTTCCATCAGGGCCGGGTGTTGCCGTGTAACCCCAGTTGTCGGCAGAACTTCCGGTAAGCGTTGAGAATATAATGGAAGGATCTATAACCACTGTTGTAGTTGGGTCGTAGTTCTTTAGCTGAAAAGTAACAACATTGTTCTTCACTTCATACCTGCAATCAAGTTCCTGTTTGCCCGCCAGCGAAGGCTGGTAGCTGTAAGGATACAACTCGGTAACGGTGCCAACCGGTGTAACAATGTTCAGTTCTTTGTTTTTTACAAACACATCCGAAGGACCATCGTATTGCATCGCGATCATGGAAGGGTTTCCGCCGGGATGAATGATAAAATCGTATTTGAGTTTCTGGTTGCTGCTGTAATACCTTACGTCGATATTGGGATAAACATTTTTATAAGTTATCCCCTGGTAAAGCCTGCAATTACCTGCCCAGGCTGATGAATCACTACCGATAAAGTAATTATTGTAAGTAGGGAGCGGTTTATCGGGTACGGATGCTATTTCTGATGAAGCTCCGAGGAATTTTACTTTATAGGCGAAGGAATGTAGGGTGAAAGTCTGGCCCTCGGTTTCCTTACTTGCCAGGTGGCCATGGATGACCCCGGCTATTTTTTTCATTTCCTCGGCATTGTGCAGTAAAACGGTGAAGCCTTTATTCTCTATAAAAAAAGAGCCCGTAGTGAAATCTCCCCGGTAATTTACATTGCTGTGCCATTGCCCCTTGTTTTCAACAAATTCCATTTGTGAAAAAGCATTGTTGGTCAACAGGCAGGCTATTAATAGAAGTACTGGAAGGATCGGTATTTTTCTCAGCTTACTCAAACTCTATTTTTGTACAATTTACCCATTATAAACGAAAATGATAGTGCAAATGTTCCCTAAAAACAGCCCTTTAATTTTGCTTTAACGTTTAAGCAATTTTACTCCAGCGGGTTTTGGATTTCTGCGATTGCAGGTAGTTTTTAAGAGGTAGATTTTCTGCAAGTGCCAGTTCGGGGTCTGTTCTTATGATGCTTTCCACTGCGGATCTTGCTGCCTCCAGCATATTTTTATCCTGTACCAGGTTGGCAAGCCTGAAATTGAGCGCCCCGCTTTGCCGGGTTCCTTCCATTTCACCGGGCCCCCTCAGTTCCAGGTCTTTTTCGGCAATCTTAAAACCATCATTGGTGCCCGTCATTATTTTCAGGCGTTCACGGGCATCGTTCGACAATTTTCGTCCGGTGAGCAGGATGCAGTAGCTCTGGTCTGCCCCCCTGCCTACCCTTCCCCTCAACTGGTGTAATTGTGATAAGCCGAATTTCTCAGCGCTTTCGATCACCATCACAGTGGCATTCGGTACATTCACCCCTACTTCAATTACGGTAGTACTTACCATTATCTGAGTATCGCCCTTCACAAAACGCTGCATATTGGTTTCTTTTTGTTCAGGATCCTGCTTCCCATGAACCATACTGATCCAGTATTTCGGTTCCGGGAAAAAGGATTTCACTTCTTCAAATCCTTTCATGAGATTTTCATAATCCAGTTTGCTGCTTTCTTCAATGAGCGGGTATATCACATAAGCCTGGCTGCCCATGCTTAGTTGTTCTTTGATGAAATCCATCACCTGCGGCCGGGCATTCTCGAACCGATGAACGGTGTTCACCGGCTTTCTGCCGGGCGGAAGTTCGTCGATCACACTATAATCAAGATCGCCGTAAGCCGTGAGTGCGAGTGTTCGTGGAATGGGTGTTGCGGTCATTACGAGTATGTGGGGCGGACTGGTATTTTTTTTCCAGAGGCGTGCACGCTGGGCCACACCGAACTTATGCTGTTCATCAACCACGGCAAAACCCAGGTTTTTGAACTGCACAGTATCTTCTATCACTGCATGTGTGCCTACCAGTATATCCAGCGAACCATCTTCGCATGCCGCCAGCACCTGCTTTCTTTCTTTCGCTTTGGTTGATCCGGTAAGCAACTTCACATTTACCGGCAAAGATTTTACCAGCTCACTGATACTATTGAAATGCTGTTGCGCCAGAATTTCGGTAGGCGCCATCATTACACTCTGAAAACCGTTATCCGCAGCCAGCAACATGCTCAACAATGCCACCATGGTTTTTCCACTTCCAACATCGCCCTGCAACAGCCTGTTCATCTGGTGGCCGCTCCCGCAATCCTTTCTTATTTCCTTTATTACTTTTTTCTGTGCGCCTGTAAGATCAAAAGGCAAATGCTTTTCATAAAAACCGGTGAACAGTTCACCCACTTTGGAAAATACAAGCCCTTTGCTGAAACGCTGCCGGCCCAGTTTGATCAACTGAATGCTCAACTGGGCCAGAAAGAACTCTTCAAACTTGAGCCTGCGCAAAGCATGCTGGTGATGCTGAACAGATGCCGGAAAATGTATATGTCTGAAAGCATCATACCTGCTGATGAGTTTGTACTGGCTGACCACCGATGCCGGCAATATTTCGGGTATCTCTTTTTCTGTTAAGCGATTGAGCAGATCAAACGTGAATTTGCCGATTGCTCTTCCATTAAGACCTTTTGCTTTCAGTTTTTCGGTGGATGGATATACTGGTTCCAAAAAACTTTTGCCGCCGGCCTTCTGCGGGTCATAATTCTCAATTTCAGGATGTGCCATTTGCGGCTTTCCCATAAAAAAACCGGGTTTGCCGAATACAAGATATTGCTGACCCGGTACTAATATTTTCTGTACCCAGTTAATCCCCTGGAACCAAACCAGTTCCATCACGCCTGTATCATCCTTCAACTGACCAACCAGTCTCTTGCTTCTTTTTTCACCTATGAGTTCGATGCTCATGAGCGTGCCGGCTACCTGCGCAAATTCTGTGTTGTAAGAAAGGCTGGCAATTTTATCAACCTTGGTTTTGTCTACATGCCTGAACGGATAGTATTCCAGCAGGTCTTTGAAGCTGAACACCTGTAGTTCCTTGCGCAGCATATCACCTTTCACAGCGGAAATGCCTGTAAGGTATTCGATCGGGCTCGCTAATATGTTTGCAGCAACGGCGATGTTGGTAATTTTTACAAATATATTTCAGCCCCGGGGAATTATGGTTGGGGTTGATACTGATAAATATTCAGCAAACGAATTATTATTGTAAAGAGAGGTTAAAAAATGTTGAACAAGGAACAAGGGAATTTAGAATGAAGAAGTAACGCCACGGATCCACTAAAGCACGAACATTTTCAATTGACTCATTTTCAAATTTTCACATCATCACATCTCCACATTCTCACATCCATCAATATCGAGCAAGGAATGATGAATGAAGAAATGGTGGCCGACTCCATGATTTGATCACAACAGAACATAACCGAAGCAGACGGAAATGCCGTTTAATGAATATTCATTCAGGCTGAAGGCTTGCTGTTATTCCTGTTACCGAAACGCCGGGGTTTGAAATTTCTTTTTTGATTGTTTGGCCTTGATGCTACGGGATTGTATTCCGGCACTTCACCCAACTCAGGAGGCACGTTACCTTTGGGCACAGGCTTTCCGAGGAGTTTTTCGATGCCTGCAAATTTTCTTTGTTCCTTAGGCGTTACGAAAGTAAAGGCGGTACCATCTGCTTCTGCCCGGGCTGTGCGGCCGATGCGGTGCACATAATCCTCGCCATCATGCGGCACATCAAAGTTGATCACCAGTTCGATGTTATCAATATCAATGCCCCTGCTTAAAATATCTGTTGCCACCAATACGGGCAAGCGGCCACTTTTATATTCCATCAGCACTTCTTCACGTTTATCCTGTTCGAGGTCGCTGTGAATTTCATCGGCCTTTATTTTGTTCCTGCGTAATTCTCTTGTTAACTGCTTAACACTTTGCTTACTGCTGCAGAAAATAAGTACAGTTTTAAAACTATGCTCCCGAAGCTGCTTAAGCACCAGCGGTATCTTTTGGGGTTCGTAAACAACAAAAGCCTGCTGGATGATTTTTTCAGGTGGCTTGCTGATTGAAATATTTATTTCTTCCGGGTGATGTAATATTTTTCTTGCCAGCTCTCTTATTTTCGGCGGCATAGTGGCAGAAAAAAGCAGGTTCTGCCTTTTGGCCGGGAGGTGATTGATGATGAACATGATGTCGTCATAGAAACCCATGTCGAGCATCCGGTCGGCTTCATCCAATACCAGGTATTTCAATCCACCCAGTTTTACATAGCCCATTTTAATATGCGCCATCATTTTCCCGGGTGTGCAAACAACAATATCTGCACCCATGCTCAGAGCTTTTTTCTCCTGTACAAAAGCGCCGCCATCACCTCCGCCATAAACAGCAATGGAGCTGACGCCGGCGAAATAGGAAAGTCCTTCCAGGTGCTGTGCAATCTGTATAGCCAGTTCCCTGGTTGGTACAATCACCAATGCATTAATAGTGCTGGAATCATGTGGGGTTGTAATGATGCGGTTGATCAATGGCAGCAGGAATGCAGCCGTTTTGCCGGTGCCTGTCTGTGCCGATGCAATAATGTCTTTTCCTGCCAGGATATGAGGTATCACCTGTTGCTGTACCGGTGTTGCCTCTTCGTAACCGGAGGCATCAATGCCTTCCATAAGCCTGTCGTCGAACCCGAATGTAGAGAATTTCAAAAAGTTAGTTTTATCGGTGAAGATACGCATTTATGGGCGGGAAGAGAAGGGTTGGGAGGTTGAGGAGGTTGAGGGTTTAAGAGTTTAGGGGTTTGGGGGCTTTGCTTATATTGTGCCTTCAAACAGGCCTATGGTAAAAGTTGGAGAATACAATTTGCTGAAAGTTTTACGGGAAGTAGAGTTTGGTGTTTACCTCGATGATGGCAAGGATGGCATATTGCTTCCCAAACGCTTCGTACCCCGTGGCATTAAAACGGGCGACGAATTGAAAGTATTTGTTTACCACGACAGCGACGACAGGTTAATTGCTACCACGCAGGAACCCAAAGGTATTTTAGGTGATATTGTGAAACTGCGTTGTGTGAGTGTAACTCCGCAGGGAGCTTTTCTCGACTGGGGTTTGATGAAGGATATTTTTGTTCCGGCTTCACAGCAATTGATGCGGATGATACCGCAGGGAGAATACCTTGTAAAAATTTACCTCGATAACCAAACAGGCCGTATAGCTGCCACAGAAAAACTAGCTTCCTTTCTCAGCAATGATGAGTTAACGGTGAAAGAGAAAGATATTGTACAGCTTACTGTTTACAGGCGAACCGATATTGGTTACCTGATGATCATCAACAACAGGCATACCGGCGTGCTGCATTTCAACGAAATCTACAGGCATATCACTGTTGGTGATAAATTTGAAGGCTTTATCAAAAAAATATATACCGACAATAAGATCGATGTGGCAGCAGGCAAACCCGGTTACCAGCGTGTGGAAGGCGAATCTGAAAAAATAATCCGTTTGCTGAAAGAGAACGACGGATATCTGCCTTATTATGATAAAAGCGATCCCGAAGAGATCTATGCTTTCTTTGGCATGAGTAAAAAAACTTTTAAGATGACGGTTGGAAACCTGTATAAGAATAAGATGATTACGTTGGAAAAAACGGGGATAAGGTTGGTGGAAGGGAGTTGAGGGGGAAGGTTAGAAAGTTTAGGGTTGAAGGTTTAGAGAGGTTTAAAGTTTAAGGTTATTGGTTTAGAAGGTTTTAGTGGTTTAGAAAGTTTAGGAGGTTGCAGCATTTCATTTTTATTCCTGGCACTTATTTAATTCCATTTTACATTGGCTCGCATAAAAGTTGACCTGCACGATATTTTCAATAACAGCAAGGCGATCGACAAAGCCCTGCAGCAGGCGTTTGATGATGCAATAGACAAAAAGATCAGGGAAGTAGAAATAATTCCCGGTAAAGGGAGCGGGCAACTGAGGAAAAAAGTTGAACGTTTTTTACAGCAGCCTCATATTAAACCGCTTTATCATCGGATTGAGAACGACAGTAAAAATTTCGGAAGACTGTTTGTTTATTTTAAGTTCTGAGATTACTTTTTGTGTTTGAAAAAACGCTGGATCAACCTCAGTCTTATACCAAACAAACCGGCATGCGGCATATCTACACCAAATAACTTTCCCCAGGGTTTTAACTCATCGATGTGATCGAAAATAACTTTTACCACCGCAATGAAAGGAATGGAAAGGAACATGCCACTTACGCCCCAAAGTTCATTTCCAAGCAAAACCACTACCATCGAAACCAGTGCATTGATAGACACCTTTGATGAAACGATTTTCGGAACGATGAGGTTGTTGTCAATAAGCTGTATGAGGGTATAAGCGCCTATAACATACAAAGGTTTCGTCCAGCCACCACCGTCTATCGTAGCCATGATCACCGGTAATGCGATTGCAACAATTCCGCCCACATAAGGAACAAGGTTAAGAATGGCGCCGATGCAGCCCAGCAACAGGGCATACTTTACGCCGATGATCATCAAAGCAACTGAATTAAGCGCCGCAATGATCACCATTTCTATCAGCAGTCCAACAATATAACTCTGTATGGCGCCTCTTGTATCGGTGAGAATCTCGGCTACTTTTTCAGAATGTGCCATATCAAATATGTCGAGCAGGAAATTCTGGAACAATGGTTTGTAATAAAGAAACAGAACTGTATAAACAGGTAATAATATAAATGTGCCTGCAACGGTAAAAAAACCGCCTACTGTTTTACCGATAACGCTTTCATTTCCGGAACTGATCTTGTTCAGCCACTTTGCCTGGTTATCAAAAGAAATATTAAAGTTCTTTGAGATGTACACCTGTGCTTCCTGCAGCATCGATCCAAACTGCTTCTTTATCTCCGGCCACATATCTGAGAACTGCACCAACTGCGCCGATAAGAAATACAGCAAGCCTAATAAAAAAAGAAAAAACAGGGTTACTGCAATGCCGATTGATAATTGCTTAGGCAACCCCTTCCCCATCATTTTATTCACAAGAGGATTTAAGAGAACAGCTATCAGCAATGCAAAACAGAGCGGCACCAATACGCCCTGTAAAATGATCAGTATGTAAAAGAACAGGGCCAGTCCGAGCATTACCACTGTTGCTTTTATAAAGAATGGGTATTTCCTGATGGTATCCTGCACGCTTTCAGATTTTGAGGTGATTCATTATTTGTTTCCACGGAACAGTGTGTTTTCATGGCAAAAGTAAAAGTCATACAAGATAACTACGTCTTTTGGCAATGAAAATCTTTTATTACCTATTTAAAAATTACGATGCAACTGGCTAAGACAAGGAAGTGGGTTACTGAACAGTAAATATTATCAAACAATAAAGCGGTCAGCAGTATGTGCTGACCGCTTTATTGTTTACAGGGCCTTTTACTTAAATCTCAGGTTCATCGAAATGATATCTGAATTGAGATTTGTTGATCGCATATAATGCCCGTACCTGAGTTCGATCATGCTGAAATGCTTCATTCCGAAAACACCAGTGGCAGGCGCTATTCTCATGTTGCCACCCACAAAATGGCTGTTGAATTTTGAAAGGTCATAATTGCTGGTATAATATTTATCTGCCGCAGTATGTTCCTGGTAAGCCGCAAAATATTTTGTGGCCGACTGGCTGTAATACCTGTAAAAAGGACTGAAGGAAATAAATGGTGTGAATTTGATCGGCAATTCCAGTTCTGCGGTATGCGCTGTAATGCCCCAGTCGTCGTAATAGAAACGATAGTAGGCCTTCACAATAATATGGTCTCCTAAGAAATAACTGCCCCTTAATCCCAATGGCAATTTGAACCGTTTATCGGGCATATTCTCCTGGTGAACTTTTCCATCATTAAAATAAACGCGGTGAAAGGGCAGGCTGAGATAGCCTGTTTGCTGAACCACATCTGCCAGGAACATCAACTGCAGATTTTTGTTTATGACCTGTGAATAGCCAAGAGATCCTGCATAGGTATTGCGTGATGAAGTGGGGTAATCATCATGCTCACGCTCTCCCCCTCCCGAACTTGTTCTTAATTCTACAGGAATAACCAGGCTTACCTGGTCGAATAAAGCCTGGAATTTTGCAGTAAACTCCCCATTTTTATTCTTTGTTTTTTTGGAGAAGAGTATATTGGCGCCAACGGAAGCATAATCGAATTCTTTGGAGAAAGAAAGGCCTGCACCGAAAGTGGTTCCTTTCTTATCATTTTCCATACTCCAGTTTACGGAAGGATAATAACGTGTATCTGCATGTGAAGCAGATGAATTGGCTTTCAGGTCGATCATATCTGAAGAAGCAGATGTGTAATGATCGATACCCAGTTCAACATCGAAACTGTGTTTTCGGTATTTCCTGTCGTACATGGTTAGCTTAATGTCGATCATGTTGGCGATATCGCTGAGTTTTTCTGAGCCGATGCCTCCGGTAACAGATGCATTGTTCCCATCCTGGTGATAGTAACTGGAAACAAGATTAACTTCTTCCAGTTTCAGTTGCCTGGGCTGAAAGCCTGTACTGTCTGGTTGTTTGGTTTGTGCATTACCATACAGCAATGAAAACATCATAGCTGCTGATAAAAAAAATCTTTTCATGTTTTAGCCTGTGTTACTTGTGGTTAATTAATTACAACCGCATCCGCCGCCGGTTTTTCCGCCATTGGCTCCTGATGCTCCCTCACGGTAAGTTTGAAAACTCATTTCCGTTTTTTCGATCTTTCTTGGAGCAAGCACCATTTCTGAATCATTTAATTTACCCTTCTGGTATTCTTTTACAGCACTGCAGGAACTGAAAACAATGGCCACAAGAACGCAGGATAATAACCCGGTGTTTTTTTTAAGTTTCATGTTCATTGTAGGTTGATATTATTGGATGAATAGATACGATTGTTATCATCAATGATGATGCAGGCAAGACCTTTTACCTGGTTGATAAGATTTAAACCTGCATGCACCCCCATAATAGTAACGGGAGTAGCCATGGCATCTGCCAGTTCTGCATGAGGAGCAATAACAGTAACGCTTTTTATACCCGTAACAGGTAAGCCGGTTTTGGGATTAATTGTATGTGAATATTTTTTTCCATCAATAACTACATACTTTTCATAATTGCCGGATGTGGCTACTGCCATGCCACTGATATTCATATAGGAGAAAGGTAGACGGGCATTATCCGGACTGGCAATACCGATTGTCCATGGTTTTCCGTTGGCCTGCGATCCCCATGCCACGAGATCACCTGAAGCATTTACGATGCCGCTTTCAACAGCATTTTTCTGAAGCATCGCTTTTGCCATATCTGCTGCATATCCCTTACCTATTCCCCCAAAGCCGATGCGCATACCTTTTTCTTTGAGAAAAATGGTGCAGGCATTTTCATCCAGCACAATATTCCTGTAGTTGATAAGTTTAACCATTGATTTAGCTGTTGCTTCATCGGGAAGTGAAGTCATATTTTTATCAAAATTCCACAAGCGCTTATCAATGGAACCGTAGGTTAGATCAAAGGCGCCATCTGTTATTGCTGATATTTTCAAGGATCGCTTTACCAGTTCAAACATTTCCCTGTCAACTGCAACCGGGGCTATGCCAGCCATTCGGTTCACCT
>JAFDXA010000416.1 GCA_018268185.1 Bacteroidota bacterium | reverse complement strand
TTACCAGGGAAAAGTGCTGATGAAGCTGATCAACCGGGAAACCGGCAACAACTGTTACGAGATCATCAAGGAATACAAAGGCGGGCTCACCGCAAGGGTTTATCAAACGGTAGCCTTCTTTTTCAGTACAAGTCTGAAGCAGTCGTACGACGAACACAACGAAGATGCAACGGTAGAACAACTCGTAAAGGAAGTGCAGCGTATGTACGGTTATCGTGATATCCGCAGAAAACCCGCAGAATCACTTCTTTAAATCCCGGGGCTTATCCCCATTTTTTAGCTAATTGTTAGTATTCACTGGGCCAAATCGGCCTTCTTTTTCGCTTTTATGTGGTATCTTGCAAATCTAATTTTTACGCTATTTTATGAAATTAGATGTGCTGGCTTTTGGTGTTCATCCCGATGATGTTGAACTGAGTTGTTCCGGCACATTAATGGTTGAAAAAAGCAGGGGTAAAAAGACCGGTATCGTTGACCTTACCGAAGGTGAACTGGGAACAAGGGGAAATGTAGAAACCCGCTACCAGGAAGCTGCAGAAGCTGCCCTGATCATGGGGGTGGATGCCCGGGAAAACCTCAGGCTCCCGGACGGTTTTTTCAGGAATGATGAGGCCCACCAACGGAAAGTGATCGAGGCGATCCGGAAATACAAACCCGAAGTAGTTCTTTGCAATGCCCCCAAAGACAGGCATCCTGACCATGGAAGAAGCGCATCGTTGGTTAATGATGCCGCTTTTCTTGCCGGGCTGGCCAGGATCGAAACAACTTACAACGGTGAGCAACAGGAAGCCTGGCGTCCCAAGTATGTACTTCACTACATACAGGACAGGTACCTGGAACCTGATTTTGTAGTTGATATTTCTGATGTATTCGAAAAAAAGATTGAAGCCATCAAAGCCTATAAAACACAGTTCCACAACCCGGATGTGGAAGGTCCACAAACCTATATCTCTACTCCCGAATTTCTTGACAGCATTGTTTATCGCTACAAGATGTTCGGAAAAATGATCGGTGTACAATATGCCGAAGGATTTATTTCAGACAAAATGATCGGGCTCAAAAGCCTTGATGCATTGATTAAAGAAAACACTTAACCTTACTTATATCGCATGGTAACTCCCAAATTTGCAAACATCAACGGATCCAATTTTCACCAGGAATTAAAACGCCGGGTTCAGAATTATTTCAGCGAAGCTAAGATCCCGGCCACCGGCAACTTCAGTCTTCATTTTAAAGCTATTCTGCTCTGGACATGTTACATAGCACTTTACGTGCATGTGGTTTTCTTTACGCCTCAAACCTGGATCGCTATGGCAGAATGCCTGCTCATGGGAGGCCTTACTGCAGCCATTGGATTCAATGTAATGCACGATGGTGGTCATGGCAGTTTCAGTAAAAGCAAATTCTGGAACAAGATCGCAGCCTTTTCCGTGAACGCATTGGGTGCCAGCGCCATCATGTGGAACAACAAGCACAACATCGTTCACCACACTTATACCAATATTGATGGTATTGATGATGATATCGAGATCAAACCTATGCTGAGAATGTGTTCTACTCAAAAAAGATATTATATCCACCGCTTTCAGCACCTATATTTCTGGTTCCTGTATTCACTGTTGCTCATATTCTGGGTTTTCTTTTCAGATTACAGCAAATATTTCAGCCAGAAAGTAGGCCCGGTGCCCATCAAAAAAATGAGCCTGTTCGATCACTTTGCGTTCTGGATAGCCAAAATAGGTTACCTGTTCATGATGATCGTTCTGCCGATCTATCTGCTCGGCTTTGTTGAATGGCTGGTTGGCTTCCTCATTTTATCAATGTCGGCCGGTCTGATCCTGAGCATCGTATTCCAGCTTGCACATACAGTGGAAGAAACAGCTTTCCCCATACCGGAAGAAAATAACTGGATCGAAAATGAGTGGGCGATACACCAGTTAGAAACAACCGCCAACTTTGCAACAAAGAGCAAACTGATCTCGTGGCTTGTTGGCGGACTGAACTTCCAGATCGAGCATCACCTTTTTCCAAAGATTTCACACGTACACTATCCTGCCATCAGTAAGATCATAAAAAATACCTGCGAAGAGTTTGGCATCAAGTACATCGAATACAAAAAAATGCGTCACGCCATCGTTTCGCATGCTTTGTATCTCAAGCGGATGGGAAGAGCGTAAGAGAAACTGGTTTTAGAACCTGAAGTCGATTGGTGTGTTTAAATACACAACCTCCTCTTTGCCATTGTTCATGCTCCATTGTAAATTTGCGATTCAACTTTGATTTATGAGTGAAGAAAAGAGCCTTAATTTCCTGGAAGAGATCATAGAAGCAGATCTTGCCTCTGGCAAATATAACAGCATTGTCACCCGTTTTCCGCCTGAGCCTAACGGCTACCTGCACATGGGTCATGCAACGAGCATCTGCCTGAATTTCGGACTTACAAAAAAATATGCCGGTTATACAAACCTCCGTTTTGATGACACCAACCCCATTACAGAAGAAACGGAATATGTTGAAAGCATCAAGGAAGATATTAAGTGGCTGGGGTTTCAATGGCAGCATGAATTGTATGCATCAGATTATTTCAGCCAGATGTATGACTATGCGATTACACTCATAAAAAAGGGACTGGCATACGTGGATGATTCTACTTCGGAAGAAATCGCTTCCATGAAAGGCACTCCCACCGAGCCCGGGAAAGATAGTCCGTTCCGCAACCGCTCCATAGAAGAGAACCTCAACCTGTTTGAGAGAATGAAAAACGGGGAATTCCCCGACGGCGCCAAAACACTCAGGGCAAAGATTGACATGGCCAGTGCGAACATGCTCATGCGTGACCCGCTCATGTACCGCATCAAGCATGCACATCACCATCGCACCGGCGATGCCTGGTGCATTTACCCGATGTATGATTTTGCACAC
>JAFDXA010000415.1 GCA_018268185.1 Bacteroidota bacterium | reverse complement strand
CGCTTGACCAGTTCGAGCAGGCATTGATCGAGCGTCTGCATGCCGTAGGCAGCACCGGTCTGGATCGAGGAATACATCTGCGCGACCTTGTCCTCGCGCATCAGGTTGCGGATCGCCGGCGTGCCGACCATGACCTCGTGTGCGGCGCTGCGGCCGTCGCCGAGCTTCTTCAGCAGCGTCTGCGAGATGACCGCGCGCAGCGACTCCGACAGCATCGAGCGCACCAGCGATTTCTCGCCGGCCGGGAACACGTCGATGATGCGGTCGATGGTCTTGGCGGGTGAGTTGGTATGCAGCGTCGTGCCGAACACCAAGTGTCTGGTTTCGGCAGTGGTTAACTGCTAGATAAATGGTTTTATGCTGTGATCTCGGCGAGTGCAGAAATCATTCGGTGCAAATTTATTGCAAGCCCATGCAGTCAGAGCGTAATCTGTGAATAAATTGTAATATTTTGTGATTTTAAAAATCAGAACATATATATATTTGATTTTAATGAAAAATATTGAAGATCAATAAATTTTCTTCTGATTTCTGTTCATTTTATTTTTAGAACATTGAAAGAATAATAGACTGGCCATGTTGCTTTGAAGCATCTATCAAGAGGCATTGTTTTTGATAGTAAGCCAAAGGGCGCAGGGGGCGATTATGGCAGATGAAATGCATTATAAATCAATTGTGGTCGATCTTGATCAAGTTCATGGTGCTCGTGTATTTGATAAGGAGAACAGTTTTTTTCAGCGAGAATTGGCGCAAGCATTGGAGATAGTAATGCGGCTAGGGGAGCGAGCTGCGGCAGCGAAACGAAGTGCAAAGTACGGCAGGTTGGATGACAAAGAAGAAGTAATCTTGCATGGTCATGATTGTGTATCTGTGATTGGACGTCGAGGTGTTGGTAAAACCAGTTTCATTTTGTCGTTAGGCAAGTTAGTGGCGGATGAAAGCAAAAAAGATACACAAGAAAAATGTAAAATTGCTGTGCTGTCTCCAATCGACCCAACCATGATGGAAGATACGGATACCTTCCTTTCATTGGTGTTGGCAAATGTTCTTCAGCATGTTGATAAGCATCTTGATGGTAAGGAATGGCCGACTGAGCTAGATCAAAGTCTTGCAGAGTTGAGTAGCAAGATAGGAGTCTTGGCACCGGCTTCAGTACATGAAGCGCTTTGGAAAGATATTTTGCTGGATCCGGAAAATTTCACATTTGAGATAATGAAAAAAGCTAGATCAGGCATCGGGTTGGGTAGAAGCGTTAATCAGTTTCTGTTGTCTTGTGCCAAGGTTTGCGATGTCGATGCATTTATGCAGGCAATTGATGATGTAGACACGGCAGTGCATCGTGGATGGCCGGTGTTAGAGACTTTGCGTAAATATTTGTCCAGTCCTTATTTGATTACAGTGCTGTCAGGGGATGCGCAGCTTTTTAAGGCGATTGTTTGGCAGCACAAAAGGAAAAGTTTAACTGCAAAATTGAATATTGAGGAGGATGACAATATTCCAAGCAATGTCGGAAAAGCAAAAAGAAGCATGATCGATCATTTGGTTGATCAATATTTGATGAAAGTGATGCCTCCGCATCAGCGCGTGATTTTGCCTATTGTTGCAGAAGAAATTGTTGAGGCTTCGTTGAGAGAGCAGGAGTTTGTTGCAATAAAGCACAGAAAACAAGATGGAGGCAAAATTGATGCTTATGATAATTTCAGTCAGGTTTTCCTGATGCTGACGAAAGAAATTTTGCATTTTCCAAACGCGTTAAATTTCGAGAAGTTTTCTTCGTTGGACTGTTTTAAGCCTGGAGTCGCTGGTTTTTTAAGCAGATTAATACCACGGTACACTAGATCTCTAATACAGTTTATGGAGATGTTGAAGGTAAATAAAAGCAGTTTGCAACAGAAGGCAATGGAACGAGATGGCCTGTTTGAGCAATTGATGCATGTATTTGAAATTACATTAAGTCGTCGGAATATTTCGTATCGTGATATGCAAAGGCTCTGGCATGGAGAACATATCGAATGGTTTACCAGTTACTGTATGGATACAAGGGAAGAAGCTCCAAAATTGTGGAGTCTGGATCGTGATTATGATGACGTAGGCTGGTGTCAGCGCTTGATATTGTTACAAGCGGTATTGTTGCAAGGATGGAAGCGATGTAAGTTTAATTGTGACTTGGAAGGCAAAACAACATTCTGTTTGCTAAACGCATTCGGCCCTATGTCTTATATGATTAAGACATGCTTGCCTTGTTGGATTGCAGATGAGAAGCAGCTGGATGCGGATCAAGTATCAACGCTAAAAAGCTTAATGCTCATCGGTATCAGTAATGATCATGTCGAGATTGCATCTTTAAGTTTGGCATATTTGCTCAGAGAGGAAGAACGGTCTGCTCATGGCATCTTATATTTGCTGCCTCCGACACATTGGATCAGGAGAGTGGCAGAATCACATCTGACTGATTTATCCAGTGCGGGCTTTCATGAGCGCCCAAAAACTGGTTCGATGATGTTTGACGCATATGGTTTTTTGCCTTGGTGGAGATTTCTTAAGAATTGTAATGTGCAGCGTTCGTGGAAAATATATTTGCCGGACTTGATTGCATTTCAAGGTTTTGCTGGTGCAAGCGCTAATTTTTTTATCAGATTCTTCGGGTTTGTTAGATATGATTCATTACGCCGGAGTACGCATTATTATTGTGCGCCGTTTATTGGGTTTGCGCGAATTGTTGATCTTGTGTTTGCGGATGGCAGAGATGAAGATTTTGCTAACTTTCTGCAAGAGTTGATTCGTATCAAGCCTTACGCAGTGCCACTTGATGAGAAGGTAGTAAATAATGGTTCAGTTGTACAGAATACGGAACAAAATGACAGTGGTGAAGGTTTTTCTGAGGGGGATGAAGACATCGATCTCTCGCAACAATGGCGCGATAATTTGCTGATGTGGCGAAAATCATTGAAAACCATGAAGCCCGAAGATGTTCCGCCACCGCGCGTGATTTCAAGAGTCTTTATTAGAGTGATTGAGCAGTTGAAGGTGATGAATAGCACTTCGAATTTTGCTGTAACGACGTGGTCGGTCGGACAGTTTTTGGAGCAGTGGGTTTGTTGTCTGATTAATGCCGTGATTATTGAAGAATTAAGCCATCAAATATATTTATTGAAGAATTATGAGGGGGTCAAATTTAACTATGATATGGTTGCTAAAGGCAGGGGGGCGGTGAGCAAAAATTTGCAAATATTGATAGAGCATCCAGAGTTGGGTGCTTTTTCAAGGAAATGGCTGAGTTGTCCTATATTGATTGCATTGGTGCGTGCGGATCTGCGTGATCAAATACTGAAAGCATGCGGTGTGGAGTTTGAGAAAAATTTGTTTGTGACAAATTTGATGTTGCCGCAAAGTGAAACAAGGGAGGCGGATATATATGTTGTGTTGTGTTCATTGATGTATCAGACAGTTCGGAAAGATTATGGCGTCGAAGATAGCCAAAAAATATACAGAGAAGCAGCATTTTTCGGATATCCGGTTGGTGAAATGGATGTTTCTGGCGATCCGTGAGGTACAAAAATCATGTATGCATTGGAGTTATCAGATCGGCTGGCCATAGATATGCTTAGTCGGGATGTCGTGCTTGATGAATTAAGCGATTGGTCAAAAAGCAATGATGATCGTGATATTTTGGTCGATAGATTGTCCAGCAGGCTCTGGATGGCATTAGAAAAATTTGCTGCACAAAAATATGTCGATCAGTCGCGTGTTTATGTAAGTGATCTCATAGTTATTTTGCGCCAAAGGCCAGGTAATCCTTTGTTTGTGGCAATCGAGTATCTTGTGCGCAGACATTTTGTATGGCGTGATCGAGCTATGCTGCGTTACGAAAATGTACTGCAAACGCAAAATTGGTTGGCGAAATGTAATCCAATTCAACCGCAGTGCTATTTGTGGGCAATCAATGCTCAGACAAAGCTTCGGACCAGACGTTTGCGTGGTTTGCCTGATGAGCTTAGGAGGGAGTTCTACAGCAATGCTCCTTCGTTGCCGGAGGTGGATGAATGGAATCTGCGTGCATTAAGACATTTAGGGCTGGCTGAAATCCATAGGCATTTAAATGGTAGCGCACTGCCTAGTGTTTTGTGGAGTTATTTGCTGTCAGCGCCAAGTCAGGTGCCTTTAGGGGAGCTTGCCGGCGATGTTGATCGTCTGGATGACAAAAAGCTGAGGGCATTGTTGCATACAGCATCGAATTTGAGATCTGCGATCCTGTCAAAGTTATTGAATGGAGCCGGTGATGTCAATGATAAGACGTGCAAATCAAAAGGGGAGTCTTTTGGTGTAAGGAGTGCGCGGGATTCGGGTTGGAGCAAGGCAGTAAATGATTGTTTACGCAACATGTATGATCCGCAGAAATTTAGTTCTCGAAATCAATTCCTGGCTGTGTCTGGTCTGCCAAAATATCGGGATGCAGCCGCTCGCTTGCCGCATGCTTCCGATCACCCGTTAAGTGCCGAGCGCGCCTTGTTGGTTTGTGCGTTTGAGTATCTGCAATTAAATCCAACGCAGACCATGTTTTTGGCGGCTTTGTACGCTTATATGGTAATACAAAATTTAGTATGGAGAGCTCTGATCAAGCCGCGTGAATATGCCAAAGGATTTGATCGTTTCGAACGATATCATAGCCACTTTTTGCGAGATGTGGAAAAAACGCAAGGGCGAGTTGGTCAAGATCGTTATCTTGATCGCTTATTGCAAGCGCAAAACACGGGAGGCGTTCGATGGGTGGAATTGAGGGTTGTTCCAGCATCGCCCGAGAAAGGTGGTCCTTTGCTTGAGGCTCGTAAATTGGATCGGGCTCTGAATCCACCTGATTTAAAGAAGTTGTTCAGGTCTGATAACAAAAGACGTGAATTGATAGGTGCGAGTCGCAGTGGAATGACGGTAGGGCTTGTTTTTCATTTTATCAAGCGTAAAGAGAAGAAAAAACCTGATTATTGCCGCTGCTCTTGCCGTCACTTGGAGTTGCGAATGGAAGTTCGCAGGCAAGCTACAGCGATCGGGCGTTTGCATCGCAGTCAAGGCTTGGGACGATATGTGGTTGGTGTGGATGCAGCAGGACCGGAGATTGACGCGGGGCCTGAGGTATTTGCTCCTGCCATTATTTGGCTGAGGTCAAGGCCAACGCTGGGACTGGAGCCCAAGTGGATGCAGTCCGCTCGAAAAACATTGCATAATTTCCCGACGCCATTGGGCTTGACGTATCACGTTGGAGAAGACTTTCGGCATTTGCTTTCCGGTCTGCGTGCTGTGGACGAGGCGATTCGCTTTCTGGAAATGAGTTCTGGAGATCGCATCGGGCATGGACTCGCGCTTGGTGTGGAATACCGGCTTTGGTGTCACCGCGTAGGTAATATCGTTGCCATGCCCAGGGGACAGCGGCTCGATGATCTGGTCTGGATGAGAACCAGGCTGGGGTCTGCAAATTCTGGATTTTCAGGTTATCTGTTCGAAGTCGACAAGGAAATCGAGAGATTGGTGCGGGAGATCTATGCCTCGGATGAATCAGGGCCAGACCCGATGCCCACACTTCAGGTCTTGCATGAAGCATGGAAAATGAGGGCCATGGATCCGTTAGAGGTTGGCCGTGCATGGAGGAGTCATGCTGAGCGCAGCATGCCGGATGAGATTGCCGTGCATGATTCGCCGAAATTGATGAACAAAGCATATGGCTTGTATCATGATTATCACTTCAACGTAAAGCAGCGTCGTCGCTATAATGAGTTGATTAAGGTTTCACTGTCGGGTGATCAGCAAAGCTGGCATACAATGGTGACTTGTTTGCAGGACATGTTGCTGAAAGATGTGGTTCGAAAAAGGATTGCCATCGAAATCAATCCGACATCCAATCTTTGCATCGGTTCGCTTGCGGACATGACCGAACATCCGGTGTTTCGATGGCATCCGCCCGAACAGTCCAGCACTGCATTGAGACCAAATATTCTGGTCGGTTCCGATGATCCGGGAGTTTTTGCAACAGAATTGCTGTTTGAATATGCGGCATTATCCAGGGCGGCAGAAGAAAGAGGAGCTACGCCGCGAGAAATCTCGATGTGGTTGAATGAGTTGCGCGAAACCAGTCGCAAGTTCTGTTTTCTGGATACTCGCGATTGAAATCGCCTGCTACGGCTTCGCGAACTCCGCCTTGCTCTGCGCGCGCAGCATCGCCTCGTCGCGCGCCACCTGGCCGCGCTTGACCAGTTCGAGCAGGCATTGATCGAGCGTCTGCATGCCGTAGGCAGCACCGGT
>JAFDXA010000414.1 GCA_018268185.1 Bacteroidota bacterium | reverse complement strand
TACAAACCCTCACCATGGAACAACCAGATAAAGATGCGCTCATTAAAATGATGAATGACCTGGATAAATAGGTTTTACGCTCCCTCTAAAATTTCTTTTTATTGGCATGTAAGGAAATAAACTGTAGCCCGTATACAGGATAAAATTCATCATGCAAACAAAAAAATCTTCCTGGTTCCTGTGGGTTCTCAGGATCATTGCCGCCGTTATTTTACTGCAAACCCTGTTCTTCAAGTTTTCGGGAGCTGAGGAATCGGTTTATATTTTCTCGAAACTGGGCGTTGAACCCTGGGGCAGAATTTTATCCGGCGTTATAGAACTCATTGCTGCTATACTGCTGTTGATTCCTGCAACTACCGGCATCGGCGCTTTAATTGCATCAGGAGTAATGGCAGGCGCCATTCTTTCACATCTTGGTAAGCTGGGAATTGTAGTGATGGATGATCACGGGCAACTTTTTATTTATGCACTGATCGTATTTATTGCAAGCATTATTCTATTGGTAATACATAAGGCGCAATTGCTGGCATATCTCAAAAAAGCAAAGTAAAAACCAGACCGATGATATTATTTGAACCGATCCAAACAATGTTCAATCAGCTGAGCAACGTACTTGAATCGCTCAGCAATGATCAATACACCCGGCCATGCAACAGGCTATCAGGAGCCAGCATCGGCCAGCATGTAAGGCATATTATTGAATTGTATATTGAATTAGGTAAAGGCTATGAAAGCGGCATGGTTAATTACGAGAACCGGGAACGGAATCATGCCATTGAAACCGATAAGGCGGTTGCCATCCAACAAATGAACAAACTGATCGCTGAAATAAATAAACCCGATAAGCCATTGCAGTTGGTTGCCGACTATGGTGTCGATGAAAAGTCAGCCATAGTTGCAGCAAGTAATTACAACAGGGAATTGCTTTACAATATTGAACACACGGTTCATCACATGGCGCTCATCCGTATAGGAATAACCGAGTTGTCATCACTCAGCCTGCCCACAGCATTCGGGGTGGCCGTTTCTACCATACGATACAGGAAAACGATATGTGCACAGTAACTTTTATAGCAACGCAGGATCAATATTATCTGAGTTCAAACCGGGATGAACATTACAGCAGGGGCAAGGCGCTGGTACCGGCAACGCAGGTAATTGAAAATGACAATATGCTCCTTTACCCAAAGGATCCGGATGCCGGTGGAACCTGGTTATTGGCCAGGAATAATGGAGGTGCAGCCGTGCTGCTCAACGGCGCTTTTGATGCACATGAAAAAAAAGGGCCTTATCGCAAAAGCCGTGGCCTGGTACTACTCGATATTGCAGGAGAAGCGGATATGCACGTAGCTTTTAAGCATATTGATCTGAACGATATTGAACCGTTCACTGTAATTCTTTTTACAGACCGGCAGTTATTTGAGTGCAGGTGGGATGGTGCAGAAAAATATACGAAAGCTTTGAATATCCATGAGTCATACATATGGTCATCTGCAACTTTATATAATGAGCAGGCTCGTTTAAAAAGAGAAGGCTGGTTCAACGCATGGAAAGAAAACTACCCCGCTCCCACCCGTGAAGACATTTTATACTTTCACCGGCATACAGGCAATACCGACAGGCACGATGGCCTTGTTATGAACCGCAGCAACCAGGTTCGTACGGTTAGCATCAGTTGCATAGCCATGAATTCATCAGGGGCGGAACTTTTTTATACCGACCTGGCAGATCAGCATAGTTTCAACAGTTTTTTAGCAAATAAATTTTCACATGCAGATGAAAAGTAATGATTTTATGCTCAGAAGATTTTTCATTAAACTTTTTAACTGGGAATACTGGCCATTTCATGTAGTCTATTTCCCTATCTATTTTTATTGGGTGTGGTTAATGATAAAAGCCAGGTCAGTTTTCTTTTTCAATACAGCCAACCCCGCAATAAAGAACGGGGGCTTTCTCATGGAAAGTAAAAAAGAAATTTACGACCTGATCCCGCAGCAATTCTATCCTATAACCATATTGGTAAAAAAAGGAACCGGCATTACTCCCGTACACGAATTACTGCAAAAGCATTCCTTAAAATTCCCATTGGTAGCCAAGCCGGATATCGGCATGCGAGGATTACAGGTTAAACTGGTAAGCGATTACAATACCCTGCTTGAATACCTTAATGCCAGCAAGGTTGATTTTATCCTGCAGGAATATGTTGATTACAATATGGAAGCGGGCATCTTTTATTGCCGCATACCCGGTGAAGAAAAAGGAAAGATCACCGGTATTGTTGCCAAGGAATTACTGGCACTATGCGGAGATGGAATTAAAACAATGGAAGAACTCATCATCAGCAACGATCGCTTTTTATTACAACTGCCGGCCTTGCGCAGGGAATATGGTTCAATGTTGAAAAACATTTTACCCGCAGGCGAAACTCATTTGCTTGTTCCTTACGGTAATCACAGCCGGGGAGCAAAATTTATTGATGAAAGCTGCCGGGCAGATGAAGCGCTTTGCGAAGCGATCGACCGCGTTTGCCGTTCGATACCCGGATTTTATTACGGCAGGCTCGATATCAGGTTCAGCAATTGGGATGCATTAAAACTTGGCAGGGAGTTTTCGATCATAGAATTGAATGGTGCAGGCAGTGAACCTACCCATATTTACGATCCTGCTCATTCTGTTTTTTTTGCATGGAGAGAGATCATCAAGCACCTGGATATACTTTACCTCATCAGCATGAAAAACCGGGAAAAATATAAACTGCCTTTCATGAGTTTCCGCGAAGGCATGCTGATGCTGCGGGAAAACAGGAAACAGGTAGAACTGATATCGGCTTCATAAAAAGCCGGTTGCTTTTGGCAACCGGCTCCCCGTTTATATTTCTATGCGATCTTATTATTCGCCGTCGATGCTGATCTCAAAATCATCCTCACCTTCGTTAAAATAACTACGGTATTTGTCGGCTACCTGCTGCGATTGTTTTACGCCGTTGATAAAAAGTTCATTGTTTTTGTACCCGATCTTAAAGCCTTTCTTGGTATCGATCAAACCGTCTTTTTCCATTTCGGTGAACATCTGCCGGGTGCGCTTCAGTTCTTTTTTGGCTTTATCGATGCCTTCCCTGGCTTCCTGCATGATCTTATCCATGTCAATTTGCTGCATTTCTACCTTGCTCTTCCTGAGTTCAAGCCTGGCCTTCTCCAGCTCCTTACGGATTTCATCCGTATTTAT
>JAFDXA010000413.1 GCA_018268185.1 Bacteroidota bacterium | reverse complement strand
TCAATGTCAAAAGAAGTATTTACAATATTCTCCAGCCTGTTGTTGATCGCAAAAGTAGCAGCAGCCTGCCTGTTCCCGTTAACAAGCCTATTCACAGACTGAGAAGTGTTCAATTGTGTTATCACCAACACGGTCATGAGCCCGAGTACCACCAGTACGATCCAGATAAAAAAGCTGTATGATCTTTTCATGTCGGAGGCTTAGAGAAAATTCAGCTGGGCCAGCACCCTGCTTTTATAAAATTCTGAAAGTGGCACAGGCACCGAGTTTAAATATAGCACATTGTCTTCTATATATTCGATCTTATCAAGCGCAACAATATAGCTGCGGTGAACGCGGATGAATTTTTTGGCCGGCAGCTTTTCTTCCAGAACCTTGAGGGTTGCATGGATCACCACATATTTATCAGCAAAGTGGATCTTTACATAATCGCCTTTGGCTTCCATGAAAAAAATATCATCGAATAGTATCTTGCGAATCGCCTTTCCGTCTTTAATGAAAATATGATCCGTTTCAAAATTATTGATCAATACTTCCTCTTGCCTGATCAGTTCAATGGCCCTTCTCACGGCTGTGAGGAGTCGCGGTAACATTACCGGTTTCACTACATAATCAACTACGTTCAGTTCAAAAGCTTCCAGGGCATAACCTTTATTGGCCGACGTTAAAATGGTAAGCGGTTTTTGAGGCAGGGAGCGCAATAGTTCCAGTCCACTCATACCGGGCATTTCAATATCCAGGAATAAAAGGTCTACTTTATTGTTGGCAAGAAATGAAGACGCTTCTGCGGCACTTTCGCATACGCCTGCAATGTTGATGTCCGGGATCTGCAACAGCAATTGCTGAAGCAACACGGAAGCCACTTTGTTATCATCCACCACAAGGCATTGGTAAGTTCTGATTCCCGGCGTATCGGTCATGTTAGATTTTTGAGTGCGTAAATTTAATGGTTAACCCTTGATGAACAAGGAAAATATTCATTTTGAAACACAGTTACGGAATGGCTTATTAATAGTAGATTTAAAGAACCAAACCTGCACACATGAAGCCAAAAATCCTGTTGATAGCAGTATTGATGTTTAGCTGCAGCACGGCTTTAACCCAAACCGTGTATTATATAAAGTACAACTTTCACCTACCGGATGATAAAACGGAATACCATGCCTGTTTCACGAGGTATGATGATGGTTCCGGCATGGTGAGGATCAGGTTCCAGGATGATCCTGCTTCCGATGAAATATGCCTTTTTGAGGCAGACCTGCAGGAAACGCCTGTTCCCGGCAATACAGGATTACCCGATAGTAATATGGTTGTATTCAAAACCGGAACGCCAAAGGTTATACTCGGCAACAGGAAATTAAAGACACAACCGGCATTCGTTTTCAGATTTAACAGCGGGAGTGAATTCATAGAACCTTCCGCTGTTGTTCCCAATGATTTCACAGGAACCCCAATCATCAATCAGGAAACAGCTTTTACGGCAGAACTGATGGCGGAAGATAAACTGAACAGGAATTTCGTTGCTCTCTTTTTCAGCGATGATGAAGATTTTTATACGAATCTTTTCAAGCCATTGCAACGCGGGCTTTCTCCCCTCGAAAAAAATACAAAGCTCCACCTGTTGGTTGTAACGAATGTGAACGATGCTACCATTGGCAATGCGGTGGCCAAAGACAAGGCACGCTGTATCGAAACCTTTAACGGTTTGGTTTCCTACCTCGGCATTAAGATGATCGTTGATACCATATCAGGAAAAAACTACAGCAGGAAATCTGTTGAGCAGGCGTTGCAGAGATTAAAACCCTCCGCCAACGATATAGTTGTTTTCTACTATTCAGGCCATGGTTTCAGAAAAAAGAATGACGGCAGAAAATTTCCGTGGATAGACCTGCGTGCAAAACCAAGCGATAATTACCTGCACACCACGATGAATATGGAAGATGTTTTTAAAATGATCCAGAAAAAAGGGGCACGCTTCAACCTGGTGCTGAGCGATTGTTGTAATTCTGATGTAGAAGCGCCGGTTCCTGTAGGCACAAAGCCATTCAAAACAAAAGGTTCGGGAATTCAATGGGATGAAGACAATTGCAGGGCGCTTTTCCTTAATAAAACACGCATGTCGGTACTGGCAACGGCTGCAGAGAATGGCCAGAAGGCTGGCTGCAATATGGAATTCGGAAGTTTCTTTTCTTTCTTCTTCAAAGGAAGTATGGAAAATTATTGCAGCAGGTTACAAACGAACGTGAGTTGGGATAAGATTTTCCAGGATACAAAAAAACAAACCAGCAATAAAGCCAAACATACATACTGCGATAAACCCTATATTCCTGCAAATATCTGCGTTCAGGACCCGGTTTATATTGTGAGGTGAGGATACGGTGATGTGGAAATGTGAGGATATGAAAATGTGAAGATTTTTTTGTGGGAGGGTTTTATCTATGTGAACTATATATCTATGTGGTCTGGGAATTGGGTAATTGATCAATTTGATAATTTGGAAATGTGAAAATTGATGGAAGTAAAAAAAAACAATAACCATCAAGTTTTGTATTTAAATACAGATTCGTTCATTCATACATATACACATCTTCACATTTCCACATTTCCACATTTCCACATTTTCAAATTCCCACATTCCCAAATTATCAAATTGTCCCAATTATCAAACCCTCACATCCCATACTTCCTCATCAACTCCCTGAACCTGGAACCATCTCGGATTCCGTTCCAGCTGGCATCATAACTCAGTACTAATTTATAACTGAATCCATTTTGCAAAGATCGTTCGAGCCATTCCAGGGCATTGCTTTTCCTGCCGCTTTGAGCATAAGCCCTCGCGATGCTGTATGCATAATCTTTATTTCCCGGGGCTGATTCGAGCAACTTTTTGTAAAGTGATATGGCTTCTGTGGAGTTGCCCGCTATCAATTGAAACTTCGCCTGTAACTCCTGTATTTCCGGGAGCTGGTTTGGATAAACCCGTGCTGCTTCTGATAATATAGCGAGAGCCTTTTCACTTTTGCCGACTCTTGCGTAAAAATCGCTCATCATAACCTGCTGCGCATAATTGATCTCTTTCCTGTTGTAAAGTGAATCGAGTTGTTCAAGTGCTGCTGTAAAATGCCACGACTGAATGGCCGTTTCCACCAGCTTCATGCGATTGGAAGCATACATAGGCATCATGTCAACTGCTTTCTTATAATATGATTCGGCAAAGCCCGGCAACCCGAGCCACATATACAGGTCTCCCGTTTTATTGTACATGTCGGCCACAATATCAACCGGCTCTCTCATCAATGAATCGGCTTTTCTGAAACAGGCGATTGCCTCTGTTCGTGGCAGGAATAGTTCTTCCGGCTTCGTGAGCATTTCTCGTGTTCCGGGTACCAATCCTTCATCCCATTGCTTCTTCTCAAAATTTTCTTTTACCGGTAATTTCCTGGTAAAATTCGGAATACCACCGGCATCCGGTTTTATCTGCATCCTGTCGTACTCATATCCCTCAAGGCTATCACTGGCAATGTTGTAAAGATTAGAGCCTGCTTTGTAATACCAGTTCCAGTTACCCGGTTCACGGCCGATCATCCTTTTGTAAAAGTTATCCAGTTCAAATCTCCCTTTTTCAACATTAACAGCAGCATATTGCAGCAACACTTCTTCTGCCTTGCCGAACATGGAGGTATTTTCAAACAGGTTCCATAATTTGTAATAAGCAGGCAAATGAAGCGGATCCTGTTTAATGAGGTTTCGGTAAAGCTTTATAGCTTCATCAAAATGATTCCAGTTTTCGTAAATAGAAGCCAGGAAAAAATCATCTTCCCACCTTGCATAGTATTTACTTTTGAACACATCATAAAAACACCTGATTGCCGTTTCATTCGTTGTTGAAATAAGCTTCTTCAGGGAATCACAATAATGATCGAAAGAAACTGGATCCGCATAGTAAATTTTTGCCAGCTTGAACATCGCTTCAGCCTGTTGCCATTTATTTTGCGAGTACAGCATCGTTCCATAAACATGATAATTCACCGGACTCCTGCTGTCAATAACCAACAGCTTCCTGTAAATTTTGTCTGCTTGTTCTATACGCCCTGAAGTGGACAATAGCATGGCCCAATAACTGTTTGATATGATATCGTTCTCCCTGAGAATGGAAGTGTCGAGGTAACAGAATATGGGCGTATGAACCATGGTGATATTTTTGGCTGCAGGCTCTGGCTCTGCGGGTTCGTCGATACGAAAACCCTTTTTCCTGGCTTCGGATTCTTCAAAACAGGAATCCGCCGATTTGTATGCTGCAGAGTTCAGGTACACATAACCCAAACGGTCAAAAGGAAAATAGTGCCTTGAATTGATCTCAATGGCCCTGCGGTACATTTCTTCTGCAAAGAGGTAGTTTTTTTGTGCTTCATTTATAAGTCCTTCCGTAAGATAAACTGATTGCAGCCTGGGTTGCAGTTTTTTTGCTTCTGCAAGTGCTTCTCTTGCCTTATCATATTTTCCTTTAAGCATGTGAATACCGGCAAGGTTATTCCACGGAATTGCCCAGGCCGGTGATATCTGTGATGCCCGCAGATAGTATTTCTCAGCCAGCTCGTAATTATCCTTCAGTTTGTAAACATTCCCTAATTCATTGTTGATATACGCTGCATTTTCTTCCAGCTTATACGCCTGCAATTGTTCATATTGATCTATTGCAATAAGAGAGTCCTGTTTCCCAAGTAACGGAATCTTTAACCTGGCGGCCAGGCCCTTAAAATAATGCTGTTTTACCTGCAGCAATTTTGATAATTCGGTACCCGGCGAAGCGAGCCGCAAAGCAACAGAAAACATCGAAACATAATTGTCGTAAAAATTTTGTCCGCTGTTGTAATACATGCGCCTGTTGAGTTCGGCTTCATCTCCTTCAAGGTAACTGTTGATCAGTTCCTGTCCCCGGTCGCTTAAAAAACCGGCTATCTTATTGTTGAACTTTCGTTGTGCATCAGGATTATCTGCCAGTTTATTGCGAAGCTGTTCCGATACCTGCGTGATTGTATCCCGCTCGCTTTCACTAAGCTGCAATCTTGCCATAATGTCAAAAGGAAGTTCTGATGTTTTACTTCCATCCAGGTAACCGAAACCAACAATATCTTCAACGGCATAACCAGACATCACTTCATAAAAAACGGCTTCCGGTTGTTTGGGGATCGGCTTCAGAACTGTTCCTGTAACTACCGGGGCTGGCGCTGGTGCTGCTATGTTATTGCTTAGCGTATTTAATGTGGATTGATCAACAACGGCCAGCCTGAAACCATTTTCTCCATTTACAACCGGCGTTTGTTTCTGTTGCCGGCTGATAAGCAAGGGATCCCTGCTGAGCGTGGAATCCAGGAAGTTTTTTATTTCACTTACGGTAATAACGCCATCCCTGCCCTTGTCTGCAAGTCCTTTCAAACCATTTACAAGATAATAAGAGAACACGCCCCTGCCGCCGCCCCAACCGGCATCTTCGGCAGATAGCTGGTCTGTAGTACAGGAACTCATGCGTATTTCATTCTTCTGCACTTTACGCAATTGTTCTGCTGCAAGATTTGCTCCCGGTGTGCTGCCGGAAAGTTTCCCGGAGTGACAGGCATCTGTTACCAGGATA
>JAFDXA010000412.1 GCA_018268185.1 Bacteroidota bacterium | reverse complement strand
ACAGAACCAGCAATACGAGTTCCAGTAGTATTCCAAGAAAAGATAATCTTACCTGCTTTCTTCTTCTTTTGAAAAGAAAAATTGTTACAAAAGCAAGGGCACCTACTACACAGGTAAGGATCGTGATAAAGATATTTTCCATGCCGTTAAGCTGGTAGGAGGCAATGTGATTTTTGTTGGTTCCGATGTAGAAAGGCATTTTAAGGCTGAGAAAAGCACATGCTGATGCCAGCAGGAACCATATTGTTTGAATACGTTGTATCATTCTTGATTTTTTACTGGAGCAAATCTGTTTAAGGATTATCCCAACTCAGGGTATAGCGGGAAATTTTTCATGAAGGCTTTCACTTCCTCTTTTACCGCATCAATCGTATGCTGGTCATCGATGTTCATCAACACCCGGTCAATAAAATCAACAACTGTCTGCATATCTCCTTCTTTCATTCCACGGGTGGTAACGGCAGGAACGCCTACACGGATACCGCTTGTTACAAACGGACTTTTATCATCAAAAGGCACGGCATTTTTGTTGAGTGTGATGTGTGCCTTATCAAGTGTTTCCTGGGCCTTCTTGCCTGTGATGTTTTTATTGCGGAGATCGATCAGCATGAGGTGATTGTCGGTTCCGCCGCTGATGATCTGGTAGCCCTTGTCAACAAATGCTTTTGCCATGGCCTGTGCATTTGATTTCACCTGTTTGATATACGTTGTGTATTCATCTGTAAGTATCTCTCCGAAAGCAACAGCCTTAGCAGCAATCACATGTTCCAGCGGGCCACCTTGCGTACCGGGGAATACGGCCATATCCAGCAGGTTGCTCATCATGCGCAGGTTTCCTTTTGGATCTTTCAATCCGAAAGGATTTTCATGATCTTTCCTCATCAGTATAATACCTCCACGTGGGCCACGTAATGTTTTATGTGTTGTGCTGGTTACAAAATGGCAATGATCAAATGGAGAATTCAGTAAACCTTTCGCAATCAGTCCGGCTGGATGCGCCATGTCGCACAATACAAAAGCACCCACTTCATCAGCCACTTTGCGGATGCGTGCATAATCAATATCCCTGCTGTATGCCGATGCGCCGCAGATGATCAGCTTTGGCCTTTCCTTGCGTGCCTGTTCTTCCAGCATTTCATAGTCTATCAACCCGGTTTCTTTTTTTACACCGTAGAAAAAGGGTTTGTATAGTTTGCCCGAAAAATTTACCGGTGAACCATGTGTGAGGTGACCGCCCATACTGAGATCCAGGCCGAGTATTTTATCTCCCGGTTGTAAAATAGCCAGCATCAGGGATGCGTTTGCCTGGGCGCCGCTGTGTGGCTGAACGTTGGCATATTCGCAACCGAATATTTGTTTCAGCCTGTCAATAGCCAGTTGTTCTATCTCATCTACCACTTCACAACCTCCGTAATACCTCCGCCCCGGGTAGCCTTCTGCGTATTTGTTGGTGAGAGAGGTTCCCATGGCCTGCATTACCTGCAGGCTGGTGAAGTTTTCACTGGCAATCAGTTCGATGCCATTACGCTGGCGTTCGAGTTCTTTATTAATCAGACTGAAAATAGCATTGTCTTTCTGCATAGCTGTTTTTTGTTGGGCAAATATAAGTTGCTGCCCGGTAAACTGAGGGGCTTTTTATGATTTACAGGTAACAGGCAATTGATTGTGGATCTGAAACACTGCCCGGAATCTTCATTCTTATAATGTGTTCTTTTTACACAAAATTGCTTATTTTCACTCTCCCGAAAACTTGGCAAATAATTGTAAACGAAACAACCGTTTAAGAACGGTGAGGAGTTTATAGAAGATGAAGGCAATAATACCGGTTGCAGGCGTTGGAACAAAACTGCGGCCCCATACATACACGCAACCTAAGGCGCTAATACCACTGGCAGGGAAAACCATTCTCGGTATTACCATAGATCAATTGCACGAAGCAGGAATCAACGATTTCATTTTTATCATAGGTTATCTTGGTGAAAAGATCCAGGATTTTGTAACCCAGCATTATCCCAACCTCAATTGTCATTTCGTTACGCAGAGCGAAAGGCATGGCACCGGTTATGCCATTGATCTTACCAAAGGTCTTGTTGGTAATGATGAAGTGCTGATCGTTTTAGGTGATACCATTGCTGAGTATGATGTAAAAGAGATCATCGATGCTCCAACTTCCATGCTCGGGGTAAAAAAAGTTGATGATCCAAGAAATTTTGGTGTAGCTGAAATTGAAGACGATGGCCTGATCAGCAAAGTGGTTGAAAAACCAGCAATTCCCAAAAGCAATATGGCGCTGGTAGGAATTTATAAAATCAAAGAAACGGGCATCCTGTTCTCCTGTCTCAATACCATCAGTGAAACAAAAATCAGTTATGAAGAATTCAGTCTTACGGATGCGCTCGACTGTATGATACAGCAGGGTGTTGAATTCAGGTCATTCAAAGTGGCCAACTGGTTCGATTGTGGTAAGAAGGAAACCCTGCTCCAGTCAAATGCCATCCTTCTCAAAAAATTCGGGCTCAATATCAAAGAACCCAACGACTTTGAAAATACAATCATCATTCCTCCTGTAAGTATCGGGGAAGGCTGTAAAATAAAGAATTCGGTTATCGGCCCCAATGTGGCGATTGGTGAAAATTCTACCATCAACCGTGTTATCATACGCGATTCCATCGTGGGAGCCTATTCCAATCTTCTCGAAATCGTTCTCACACACTCACTCATTGGTAGGGATGTTGAAGTAAGAGGCGTAAGCCGGAATCTTAATATTGGTGATAACACTGCTATTGACCTCGGCGGCGGAAATAAGTAATGATAGCTTAGCAATACCTCTTTTAATTAATCATTCAACATTCTTCATTCAGAATTCCGGATTCTTTCCTGTGTATATGTTCATAATTATTTTGACCTCGGGCAAGTGATTGTTTCTAATTTAACAGCATCTTGCAGCTATGTATCAAAATAGTATAACCAGGCTTTTTAATATAGATATTCCTTTGGTGCAGGCTGGCATGATCTGGGCCAGCGGCTGGCGGCTTGCCAGTGCTGTAAGCAATGCCGGAGGATTAGGGCTGCTGGGAAGCGGCAGCATGTACCCGGAAATACTGAAAGAGAATATTCAGAAATGCAAAGCGGCAACCAGCAAACCTTTTGGCGTTAACGTTCCCTTGCTTTACCCGGATATCGACAAACATATACAGACCATTATTGATGAAAAAGTGCCGATCGTTTTTACATCGGCGGGCAACCCTAAAACCTATACAGCAGCATTGAAGCAACATGGCATAACAGTGGTGCATGTAGTCAGCAGCAGCAAATTTGCCCTGAAGGCGCAGGATGCCGGTTGTGATGCTGTAGTTGCTGAAGGTTTTGAAGCCGGCGGACATAACGGCCGGGAAGAAACAACCAGTTTCGTATTGATACCGGCTGTTTGCAATGCAGTACAGATACCTGTAATTGCTGCCGGAGGAATAGCAACAGGCCGTCAGATGCTGGCCGCCATGATACTCGGAGCGTCTGCTGTACAGGTTGGAAGCCGTTTCATTGCTAGCCCTGAAGCATCAAGTCATATTAATTTTAAGAATGCGATCATCAACGCCGCCGAAGGCGATACGGTTTTAACGATGAAACAACTGACACCGGTTCGTCTTCTCAAAAATAAATTTTACCGTGATGTACAGGAAGCGGAGGCAAGATGCAGTTCTGTTGAAGAAATGGCAAAGCTATTGGGCAGGGGCAGGGCAAAAAAAGGTATGTTTGAAGGGGATATGGAAGAAGGCGAATTGGAAATTGGACAGGTTTGTTCTCTTATTACTGATATGAAACCCGCCGCGGAAATAGTGGCAGAGATATGGGCTGAATGCCAGAGTCTGTCGCAACATCCACAGAAATAATATATTATATTTGCGGCAACAATATTTTGAAAATAACCCTCATTAAGATGCAACGATCATCCAACAGGTTCGTACTAAAGTTTCTTTTTCTCATATCCGTCATCTTTATTTCATTTACAGCTGATTGCCAGCCACCGGTAACACCAACTCCATCTGAAATACTTCCCAACCAGGTACAGGTTGATCCAAAAACCCTTTCCCAGACACAGCTCCAGTCGCTCCTCAGCGATAAGAATAAGGAGAATGCGGGCAAGGATAAAAATGCCGGCTTTGCTAAAAACAACAAGCTGGACAAGGACAGCCTGATGAAGGATAATATTAAAGCCGCAACTTACAAAGCAGATCAAACCTACGGTGAAAATGTTTTCGAGAATGCGGCAGAAACAGATCTTTCTGAATTATCGACCCCACCTTTGGATTACCCGATTGGCGTTGGTGATAATATTGTTGTTTCACTCTGGGGGGCAGCCGAATTCCAGGAAAGCTATGTAGTTGCGAGGGATGGCGCCATATTTCCGCAGGGACTTGGCAAGATCCAGGTGCAAGGCCTTACTTATGATAATGCCCGTGCCATCATTGATTCCCGTTTCCGAAGTGTTGTACCCGCAGGAACCAATATTTCCGTTTCGCTTGGGCAGCCAAGATCCATCAACGTTAACGTGGTGGGTGAAGTGAACTCTCCGGGGCCCGTAACGGTTTCTGCTTTTTCAAATGCCTTTAATGTTATCGCCCATGCAGGCGGCGTTACCAAATTCGGTAACCTGAGGAATATCCAGATAAAAAGAGCGGGCCGGGTGATCGATGAAATTGACGTTTACAAATACCTCAATACAGGAGATTTCGGGAAACACATTTACCTGCAGAACAACGACTTTGTGATCGTGGGTTTTGTAGAGAAAAAAGTACTGGCTACCGGGCAGTTTAAACGCCCCATGTATTATCAACTTAAAAAAAATGAAGGAGTAAAAGCGCTGTTGTTTTATTCCGGCGGATTGAATGCAGAGGCACTTGCTTCCGGAATGAAAGTATTGAGAACTGAAAATGAAAAGCAGGTTCAGCGTGATGTGAATGCCAATGCCATTCTTAAAATGAGCGGACAGGATTTCAGCCTGAATGACGGTGATATCATTAAGGTTGATCTTATCAAGCCCGGCATCTCCAATAAAGTTGAATTGAAGGGAGAAGTTACTTACCCAAGTGTATATGAATTGCGTGCCGGCGACAGGCTTTTCGACATCATCAACCGTGCCGGTGGCGTTACCCGGAATACTTACCTGCCAAGAGCATATATATTCCGTGGCGCAGGAGATTCTACGAATATCAAATCCGACAGGCTGGAAGTAGATCTTTCAGACATCAACAATAACAACGTAACCAGTTTCAACAATGTGTTGCTGCAGCCCAACGATGTGATCCAGCTATTTTCTCAAAGTGAGTTTGGAGAACAACAATATGTAGAGATTTATGGTGAAGTAAGGAAAGAAGGCAGGGTGAGGAAATATGGTGGTATGAGCCTCCAGGATCTTCTGTATTTATCGGGAGGATTGAAACCTTCTGCAGAATACGGCAGGCTCGAGATATCCAGTATCGTTGATATGGATTCAGCACAACAGGGATTGAAGCCTACCCGCACTATTGTAAAGTCGTATGCGATCCTTCCAAACTTACAACTCGATTCTGCTGCAGCCAAAGTAATGCTGAAACCATACGACCAGGTATTTGCCAGGAAAAACCCTGCCTTTGAATATCAGCAGAACATAGAGATCAAAGGCCTCGTGAAATATCCCGGCTTTTATCCAAGGCTTGATAAGCACGAAAGGCTTTCTTCTTTTATTGAGAGGGCAGGCGGGCTTATGGATAATGCGAATGTTAGTGGTGCCATCCTGTTCAGAACCAAAACAGACATGTTAAGGGAAAGAGCTGTAGAAAAACCGAAGCTTGATTCAAACGGAATGGTTATCAAAGACAGTCTTTCAGAAGCCGTAAAATCGCTCGATGAACCCGTAAGCATCGATCTCTACAAAGCGCTGAAATACAAAAATTCAAGCTATGATATCGTATTGCAGCAGAACGACGTGATATTCATACCTGAGATAAACCCTTTCGTTACTGTTACAGGAACCGTGCAATCTCCACTTAAAATTGCCTTTGAAAAGGAACACACCAAACTCTTGTATTATATCGACAAAGCTGGTGGTTATGGCATCAGGCCCTGGCGTAAGCGAATCTTCGTTACGTATGCCAATGGAAAAAGCAAGCGAACCAAAAATTTCCTGTTCCTGCATTTCTATCCAAAAGTAGAAGAAGGCGCTATGATCACGGTTCCGTACAGGCCTGAAGGTCAGGAAGTGTCAGACCTTGTAAAATCTGTAATTGTAGCTTCTATACCTGTTATACTTACCGGTATCATATTCAAGTACATTAAGTAAAACTGTAAGTTGTGACAACACACGAACTCATTAAGAAAATATTTCTCAGGATAGGCCGGTTTAAATTCATCATACTGGCAGGTGGATTGGTATTGGCTGTTTTGTTTTACCTCTATGGTAAAAGTATCAGTCCGGTATATACTTCCAGGTCATCGGTGTTTCCGCTCACAGCAACCAATGATAATTCTGCAACTTCCAGCGCATTGAGTTCTTTGCTCGGTATCAGTGATGCGCCCAAGAGTTTCAGCCAGGAAGCTTCCATCAATATTGTTGAACTTGCCCTCAGCCGGAACACCCGTGAAGCAGTAGCCATGGAACGGTTGCCTGAATTCGGGAACAGAACGATAGGAGAATTGCTTATCGATAATTTCAATAAAACAAAATCGATATTCGAATCGTCTATCAAAATGCCCACAGACCAGGCAGTACTGGCATCAACTGGCGGAAGTTTACTTAAAGGAAGCCTGGCGGCAAAAATCAACAAGAACGGCATTCTCGAGATCAACTACAGCAATACGAATAAAGATCTTGTTGGACCGATAAGCTATGTTTTCATTGATAAGCTTTCAGCTTTTTACAAGGAGTTAAAGATCAAGAAAGCAAAACTCGATTATGATTTTACTGTAAAGAAGATTGATTCGCTGGATGCCGTACTGGATTCTTATGATAAGAAAGCGATCCAGATGTCTAAAACAACATTGTTTGTGCCGACTGAAAAAATTGAATACAGTATTCCGAAGGAGAATCTTTCCAGTATGAAAGATTGGGTTACACACCAGCGTGACGCATCTGCCAGTAACAGGGAAGAAGCACTCTGGCGTTTACAGAAAGTAACACCAATCATTGCCACGCTCGACAAGCCTGATCCACCTTACGACGTAAAGAAAACATCTTCGGTTTTATACGCAGGGATCGGTTTCTTCCTGGGAGCTGTATTAACAATGTTTCTATTACTCTCCGGCCTGCTATATGGATATGTAAAACTGGAAGTTTACAAAGCTATTTTTGGAAGCGATTCCAACAAAGCTGCAGTTTCTTCAACGGCATCATGATTTCCTGAAAGCCCATTTCATCATTTCCTTCCAGCTAGGCTTCTTGCCATACATCAGGATACCTGTGCGGTAGATTTTTGCAGTGATCCAGGTGAACAGCAGAAAACATCCGAATAATAATGCCATAGACAAAGCCAGTTGCCACACCGGGATTTCGTAAGTGATACGCCCCATCATCACGATCGGTGATGTGAGCGGGAAAAGACTTCCGAATACCGCCAGGCTGCTGTTGGGTTCATTGATCGCTTTGGTCATGATCACAAAGCCGAGAATGATCGGCATCAATACAGGAAAAACGAGCTGTTGTGCTTCCTGCTGATCTTCACTTACAACGCTGCCGATAGCTGCAAACAACGAAGCATAGGTTAAATAACCTCCCAGGAAATAAAACAGGAATGAGAAAACGATCTTACCGATCGGTAGAGATGAAATCCCCTGTGCAATATTGGCTGCCATCGAGGCCGCAGCAGGGTTTTCTGCAGTTGCTTTCATCTGGTTTACAATATCAGGGAATATAAGAGGCAAAGCCAGTTGCATCATAAACATAAGAATGATCCAGATGGCGAATTGTGTAAGTCCAACTGCACCGATACCCAGGATCTTTCCCATCATCAGTTGAAAAGGTTTAACAGAACTAACTACCACTTCGGCGATACGATTTGTTTTTTCTTCCGTTACGCCACGCATCACCTGTGTTCCGTAAATGATCATCATCATATATATTAATATGCCGCAGGCAAAAGAAACACCATAAGCTACGCCGGCCATGCTTTGTTTACTTCCTTCCTTGGTATCAATGGTATTGCCCAGACTGATATCAGCGGCGATGGCTTCGTATTTTCTAGGGTCAAAACCCTGTGCAATGAGTCGCTTGTCTTCAATGGCCTTGTTGATGATTCGCTCCAGAGCGGCGGTTGTGCCCAGACTTGCGGAAGATGGTGTGTGCAAGGTAAACCTTCCGGGGCTGTCGAGTTGAAATGCCGGAATGTACAGGAAACCGTCGAAGCCCTTGGCTTTGTATTTGGTAGCAAATACCTGCTCCGTTTCATTCCTGATGAAACTGAAATTATATGATTTGCTTTTGGTTTCAATTTTCCCGTTGAATAAGTTGGCATCGTCTATTACTGCAATGGATTGCTTTTCATCCCCGCCCTTGATCATAACAGCTATGATGGCAGCATAAAAACCAATGATCACAATCGGTACGAGTATCGTTGTAATAAGAAATGATCTTTTCTTTACCCGGGTGAAATATTCACGTCCGATAATCAATCCTATCTTGTTCATATATTTTGCTTGTTAGAATGCTTTGTAATCAGTTCAGAATAAAATGTGCTCTCCGATCAATTTACAGGTTGAAAGGCCCGGGCTGTTCCTGTTCCGTCAACCAGTTTGATAAAGATATCATTGAGCGAAGGAAGTACTTCGTTGAATGAGTTGATCTGTATTCCCTGGTTTATAAAAAATGAAAGCACATCGTTCGGCTTTGTGCCTTCGTTCAGTTTCAGTTGAAGCTCGCCGTTCTGGAGTTTTACAACCTGGAAAATATGTGTCATCAGGTTTTCTGCAAGAATGTTCCCGCCAACCTGGTAAATGTGATCTTTGAAATCCTGCTTTACATTCTGCACTGTACCATCCAGAATTTTCTGTCCTTTATTAACCAGTACGATGTGATCGCATATTTCTTCTACCTGTTCCATGCGGTGTGTACTGAATATGATGGTACTGCCGTTTTCGGCAAGTTTGTATATTTCGTCTTTGATCAGGTTGGCATTTACAGGATCAAGGCCGCTGAACGGCTCATCAAGTATGATCAGCTTTGGCTGATGCAGAATGGTGGTAACGAATTGTAATTTCTGACTCATCCCCTTACTCAGGTCTTCTACCTTTTTGTTCCACCAGCTTTCCATACCGAACTGTACAAACCATTTTTTGATACTGCTCATGGCATCGGCCCTGCTCATGCCTTTGAGCCTGGCCAGGTAAAGCGCCTGTTCTCCTATCTTCATTTTTTTATACAGGCCGCGTTCTTCCGGCATGTAACCGATGTTACGTGCATCCTCAAGCGCATTGAATTTTTTTCCATCAAAAAGGATTTCACCGCTATCGGGGTAAAAAATACCGGTGATCATCCTAAGCAAAGTGGTTTTACCTGCTCCGTTCGGGCCAAGCAAACCAAAAATGCCGCCCTGTTCAATGTTCATGCTGATGTCATCTACGGCTTTCTGTGTGGCAAAGTATTTTTTGAGATTGTGTAGCTCAAGAAGATTCATGGATCAAATTGAAGGGTTTACAATTTAGAGATGTGAAGATAAATGCAAATCGGAAGTGAAGCTAAAATTTTATAGCAATGGTACAACTATATTACTTACAGCAAGCAGGCAGCTATAGCGGCGGCAACATTTTCTCCATCCATGGCAGCGCTAACGATTCCACCGGCGTAACCGGCGCCTTCTCCACAGGGGAAGAAGTTTTTGTATTGAGGATGACAGAATGTATCAGCATTTCTTGGAATTCTTACCGGGCTTGATGTACGGCTTTCAGTAGCTACAACCACAGCCTCATTTGTAAAATAGCCTTTCATCTTTTTACCGAATGCTGCAAATCCGCCGGCTAGGGAATCGTAAACAAAAGGTGGTAACACTTCAGCCAGGTCTGCACTCGTTAAACCGGGCAGGTATGAATTGGGGGGAAGCGATGCCGATCTTTTCTTTTCAGCAAAATCAACCATGCGCATGGCCGGGGCCGAAAATTTTCCAGCACCCGCATTGTACGCCCGTTGCTCTACCATCCTTTGAAAGTGCATAAAAAGCAGCGGGTCATTTTCGTGGATGCCAAGATGTTTTACAGCAGTAAAAGCATCGGCTACTGTAACCTGCACAACCATCCCACTGTTAGCGAATGGGTTGTTCCTTTTAGAAGGACTCCAGCCATTTACCACCAATTCTCCGGGGTCGGTTGAAGCTGGTGCAATGATACCGCCCGGGCACATGCAGAAGGAGAACACGCCATGATCATTTACCTGGTTAACGAGGCTGTATGATGCCGGGGGCAGAAAAGCACCCCGGTTATCGCAATGGTATTGTATGCTGTCGATCAATTCCTGTGGATGCTCAATTCTTACACCCAATGCAAAAGGTTTTTGTTCGATAAGAACCTTCTTGTTGTTGAGCAGTTCAAAAATATCTCTTGCCGAATGTCCGGTGGCCAATATAAAAGCATCGGCGGTATAGGATGCGCCATCCAGGGTATGAACCTTTGTTATTTTGTTGTTCTCAAAGGTAAAGTCAATGACTTTTTTTTCGAAGTATACTTCTCCGCCATGATCCAGGATGCATTGCCGCATGGCAGTAATGATGTGGGGGAGTTTGTTCGTGCCGATATGAGGATGAGCATCGAAAATGATGTTCTCTGTTGCACCGAAGCGAACAAAAAGACTCAGTATCCTGCCAATGTCTCCTCTTTTGTTGCTACGGGTGTATAGTTTGCCGTCGCTGTAGGTTCCGGCTCCTCCCTCTCCAAAACAATAATTGCTTTCGGGATTTATTATTCCTTCTTTGTTAAGGGCAGCGAGATCCCTGCGCCTGGCCCGAACATCCTTTCCTCTTTCAAGAATCACGGGTCGAATGCCTGCTTCCAGTAATTTGAGGGCAGCAAAAAGTCCGGCCGGGCCGGCCCCGATAATAACCACCTGCCTGGGTGCAGTGTGAACATCCCTGAAAGCGAAATCTGTCAGCGGCCTGTTATGAAAAGGTTCGTTTATGAAAGCCTTTACCGAAAGGTTAATATGCACCTGGCGGCCCCGTGCATCTATCGATCTTTTGTGAATATAATATCCTGAAACAGCTGTGATCTTGTGGCCCGAATTGGCCGCAATCTTTTGCCTGATGATCGCATCATCAGCAGCCTCTGATGCTGTTAACCGGAGTGAGATTAATGTTTGCATTGTGTTAGGCAGTTAACCTAAAAACATAATATTTGATGGCAATGGGGCCCCGCCGGAACTTAGAATGGCAGATCATCTACAGCATCGGGGGCTGTGGATGAAAAGGTATCCAGGGGTTCGAGGTAGTCATTATCTACGCCCGCCTGCGAACCTGCCTGCAGCATCTGCTCAATGCGCCAGGCATCCAGGTTGGTGATGTAGTTGGTTTTACCATCTTTTTCCCATTTGCTTCCTTTGATATTGAAGTATACCTTAATTTCTTCTCCTGTATTCACTTTGTCAACAATAGCGGTACGATCCTGTACGCACTGGAACTTGATATAATTAACAATACTTCTGCCGTTGATCTCTTCGGTTTTTTCCACTACAAATTCCCTGGTTTTGAATGATTCTGTACGTTGAACAGTATCGTATTTTGCGACCAGTTTACCGGTGAGTTCGTATCCCATTTTCTGATAGATTTTGAAATTCAAAAGTAGACTTAATTCCTGAGAAAGCCAGTTGTGTTTTTAACCCACTCCAGCGGGTAAAAAACGTCAGGAAAAACGGGGATATTAACAACCGGATTTTTTTGCCCGCTGTTAATAATTTCTGGCTTTTCACGAATTATTTTTTAATTGGCCAAACGGAAGGTTAATTTTATGGAATGCAGGCCAGTATTGAAATTTAGAGCAATGGGGAAATTAAATTT